>NZ_JAFQSO010000012.1 GCF_017409525.1 Methanobrevibacter sp.
GTATGGTTCGAAGCTACCGTTTTCGTAGGTCACTCTGCTGTGGATCTTATCGTTGATAGCGAATTGGATTGTGACATTGCTGATTGGGTTGCCGTTTATGTCAAGCAACTCGGTAGCGTAGGTCATACCTGTTTCGCCAGCTTTCTTATCGATAGCGTAACCTTTAATGGTTATTGAGTTTCCTGTGATGTTGAATCTGGATTCGGTTCTAACGATTGCAGGGGAAATTCCTTTCAAGGTAACTGAGAAGGAGGTTGGAAGTATTCCTTCATTTCCTGCATATTTCAACTCAACGCTGCCTGTTGCATTTTCAATTGCGACAGCACCATTGGAATCTGTCATGGCATTGACTGTCATGCCACCCATAGTGTATGTTACATTTGCATTGGCAATTGGAACTCCATTAGCATCTTTTAGAACAGCTGTAATTACCTTATCACAGACAGTAATTTCACTAAATTCACTTGCAATAGGCACAACATGGGAAACAGTGAATTCCTTAACAGTGGAGTTTGCGTTAAAGTCATTATCACCAAGGTATTTGATTGAAGCTGCGTAATTGCCGTCAGGCAGTACTATGCTGTATTTTGCTTTGCCATCTTTTACGGTAATGTAGACAACTTCACCACCGATATCGAACTCGACAAATCCGCTAGCATTATAATCAACTTCTACATCGATAGTGGCAAGGCTTCCATCAACGCTAACATCAGCGAAAATGCTTGTGTTCTTCTTGATGTGATCAACAACGGCAAATTCTTTTGAAGTGGAATTTGCATTGAATTTTTCATCACCCATGTAAGTTACAATAACATTGTAGTCTCCTGCAGGCAGATTAGTATTGAATGTTGCCACACCATTGTTTACCACAAGATAAACCGCATTGCCATCGATATTGAACTCAATAAGACCACTGGCGGAACTGTCAACCTTAACTGTAATTGTCACATCATTTTCAACTGCATCCACATCTACTGAAATTGTAGTGTTTTTCAGCTTGACATCCTGCTTGATTACCGTAAATGAAACAGAAGTGCTTGCATTATTGAAGTTATCATCACCAAGATACACAACACTGGCATTGTAGGTTCCCGGAAGGAAATCATAACTGAATAATGCTTTTCCGTTTTCTACAGGAACAATGAATGTCTGACCTAAAACAGCAATGGTAACATAACCTGTAGCATTCTCATCAACTCCGACTTCAATGCTTACAGTTCTTTCATCAACTTCAGGAACAGCATTTATGAATGTATCCTTTTTGATGTGGCCTACAACTGTAAATTCTTCAACAGTACTGTTAGCATTAAATTGGTTATCACCCAAGTAGGTTATTAGAACTGTGTAGTCTCCAGCTATTAAAACATCGTCAAGAATCGCTTTTCCATCTTTGAGTGCTACATAAACAATGTATTCTTCAGCGCCTGTAACATCAAATTCCACAAATCCTGTGGCATTAGAATCAACATTAACAGTTATTGTTATATTGTTGTCAAATATTTCAATGTCTGCAGTGACACTTGTGTTTTTAAGAACATCAACTATTTCAAATGTGACATCAGTTGAATTAGGGTTGAATTCTTCATCACCTAGATATGTTACAGTCAAGGTGTAATTTCCCACCTGATTAACACCTAATTGCATAACTGCTGTACCATTGTCGATTTTAGCATACATTGTTTCATTTTCAATTGTAAATCCGACAAAACCAGTAGCATCCAGATCAACTTGAACTGTCACAACAACAATATGACCATCAATGACAACATCCGAAGTTATTGTTGTATTCAATTTGACATGGTCCCTGACTGTAAATTCTTTTGCGGTTGAATTAGGATTGAATCTGAAATCTCCCAGGTAGGTAGCAGTAACATTATAGTCACCACCAGCCAATACAACATCATATACCGCTTCACCATTGTTTACTGCAATGTAAACTGCATTGCCGTCAATTACAAACTCGACAAGACCAGTTGCTGACTCATTAACTTTAGCAATAATGCATACGTCATTTTCCATCGCACCAACAACAATCTCAATGCTGGTGTTTTCCAGAGTAACGTTCTGCTCAACTACAGTGAAGGAAACAATAGACATATTGCCGTTGAAGTTATCATCACCAAGATAGAATACCTTGCCCATGTAAGTTCCAGCAAGGAAATCAGCAACTAAAATCGCTTTACCATCATTAACTGGAGCATAATACTTTTTACCAGCAATGTTGAACTCAACAAAGCCAGTAGCAGAATATTCATTAAGCACAACAGTCACAGCAACTTCATATCCGTCAACAGCAACATTACAATTAATGGTAACATTCAACATTACATGACCTGAAACTGTGAAATATTCGACAATTGAATTTGAATTAAACATGTCATCGCCCATGTATGTTGCAACGACTGTGTAATCTCCAGTCGCAAGCACATCATTCATTACTGCAATGCCATTTATGACATCAGCATAAACAACATATTCTTCACCACCTGAAACTTCAAACTTAACGATACCAGTGGCATCGGAATCTACATTGACGGTGAATGTGACATTATTTTCAATGCTTGAAACATCCAATTCAACAGTAGTATTCTTCTTAGCGGCTTCAACAACAGTGAAAAGCACTCTAGTGCCGTTTTCATTATAATCATCATCGCCAAGATATGTCACTTCAACATTGTAGCTTCCAGCAGGCAATACATCAGTGTAAGTTGCCACTCCATTTTCAACTGCTATATACATGACTGATCCGGATTGCCTTAAGCTGACAAAGCCTGTAGCGTTTTCGTCAACATTGACTGTTATTGTTACCCTGTTACCGTTTACTTTAGCATCGGCACGGATTGGAGTGTCCTTTTTGACGTGGCCCTGTATAGTAAAGCTTTCTGAAGTGATGTTGGAGTTGAATATGTCATCTCCCATGTATGTTGCAACGACTGTGTAGTCACCAGGTGTAAGGAAGTCTTCCATTACTGCAACACCGTTTATGACATCAGCATAGACCGTGTAGTCTTCAGTACCTGAAACCACAAAGCGGACAATTCCAGTTGCATTTGAATTAACATTGACTACGAAAGTTGCATAATCTTCAACACTTGAAACATCCAATTCAATTGAAGTATTCTCTTTTACAGGATCTACAATGACAAATTCCAAAGAGGTACTGTTTTCATTATAGTTGTCATCACCAATGTATCTGACTGCAATGTTATAGCTTCCTGCAGACAAAGTATTACTCAATGAAGCAACACCATTTTCCAATGCTAAGTAAATGATGGAATCCCTGGATGTTAGTTCTACAAATCCTGTTGCGTTTGGATTCACATTAACGTTGATTGTTACGAGATATCCATTTATTTTCACATCAGCATTGATTGTAGTGTTCTGCTTTGTGTGTCCTTTAATAGTGAAGCTTTCAGAGGTTACATTGGCATTGTATTTATCATCACCCACATATGTCGCAATTACAGTGTAATCACCATCATCTAGAATATCTACAAGTATCGCTTTACCATCAATGACATCCGCATATACCATGTATTCTTCAGTTCCGGTTACTCTGAATTTGACAAGACCAGTAGCATCAGAATTAACCTCCACAGTATAAACGACATCATTTTCATAGGAAGAAACATCCAAACTAATTGGAGTGTTATCCTTTACAAGGTCAACAATTGTAAATGTTACTGCAGTGCTGTTTTCATTGTAGTTGTCATCACCGAGATATGTTAAATCCACATAGTAACTTCCGGCAGCCAAAGTGGTAACCAATGAACCAGTACCATCGGTTAATTCAATATTAGCAATTGTATCACCCAGTTTTACCCTAACAAATCCAGTAGCATCAGAATCAACATTAACAGTTATAGTCACATGATAACCATTAATATTGACATTGGCATCAATTGCAGTATCCTGCTTTACATGACCTTTGATTGTAAATGATTCTGCTGTAATATTAGTGTTGAACCTTGCATCGCCCATGTATGTCGCAATTACAGTATAATCACCAGCAACCAGAATGTCTTCAAGTATTGCTTTACCATTTATGACATCTACATATACTGTGTATTCTTCGGTTCCGGTCACTTCGAATTTGGCAATGCCAGTAGCGTCAGAATCAACATCCACAACATAAACAACATCATTTTCATCAATCACAACATTTAAATCAATGTCCGTATTTTCTTTTACAGGGTCTACAATGACAAATTCCAAACTGGTACTGTTTTCATTGTAGTCGTCATCTCCAATGTATCTGATTGCAAAGTTGTAGCTTCCTGCAGACAAAGTATTATTTACAGAAGCAACACCATTCTTTAATGCCAAATAAATGATGGAATCCTTAGTTGTCAGTTCTACAAATCCTGTTGCATTCGGATTCACATTAACACTGATTGTTGCGAGATATCCATTTATTTTCACATCAGCATTGATAGTAGTGTTTTTCTTTGTGTGTCCTTTAATAGTGAAGCTTTCAGAGGTTACATTGGCGTTGTATTTATCATCGCCAACATATGTCGCAATTACAGTGTAATCACCAGCAACCAAAGTGTCTACAAGTATCGCTTTACCATCAATGACATCAGCATATACCATGTACTCTTCAGTTCCAGTTACTCTGAATTTGACAAGACCAGTAGCATTAGAATTAACCTTTACAGTATAAACAACATCATTTTCATAGGAAGAAACATCTAAACTAATTGGAGTGTTCTCCTTTACAGGGTCAACAATTGTAAATGTTAATGCAGTGCTGTTTTCATTAAAGTCATCATCACCGAGATATGTTAAATCCACATAGTAACTTCCTGCGGCCAAACTGGTAACCAATGAACCAGCACCATCGGTTAATTCAATATTAGCAACTGTATCTGCCAATTTTACTCTAACAAATCCTGTAGCATTCTGATTTACATTAACAGTTATGGTTACACGATAACCGGTGATATTGACATCAGCATCAATGTTTGTGTTCTGTTTTTCGTGTCCTTTGATTGTGAATGTTTGTGTTGTGATGTTGGTGTTGAATCTGTCATCGCCCATGTATGTTGCGATTACGGTGTAGTCGCCGGCATCCAATATGTCATCCAAAACTGCCTTTCCGTTTATGACATCTGCATATACTGTGTATTCTTCAGTTCCAGTTACTTCGAATTTAACGATACCAGTAGCATCAGAATCAACATCCACAATATAAGTGACATCATTTTCATTGCTTATGACTTCTAAACTGATATCAGTACTCTCTTTTGCAGGATCAACAATAACAAATTCCAAAGACGTACTGCTTTCATTGTGGAGGTCATCCCCAAGGTATTTGATTTCTACATTGTAATTACCCACAGGCAATGTATTATTGAGGGATGCGCTGCCATTTTTCAATGCCAAATAACATGCGAAATCATCATATGCCAAATAGACAAATCCATCTACATTAGGATTTACATTAACGGTTATTGCTGCATGATAACCATCTATTTTCACGGTTGAATCGATTGCAGTATTGATTTTTAAAACATTTACATTAACTGTATCGTTGAATGCGGCAGTATAGTTTTCATTGCCTTGGTAGGTTACATTTATTGCATATTCCCCAATTTCCATACCTTTAAATCTGAAAGTTTCAGTTTTCACATCTTCGGTTAAGTTGAATTCAAATGTGTTATCTCCAATCTTTATTGTGAATTTGCCTGTTGCATCACTGGTCGCATTAACAATAACGTCACCAGGATAGACCACATCAGCTGTGACCACATTAATTGTCGGAGTGTATTTGACGAATATGTTTAGCGATTCGGTTGTTTGTGTGTGATTTTCATCCACAATGGTGGTAATGTTTAATGTGTAATCTCCGGATGTTAAATCATTGAGTTTTATTGCGGTTTGATTTTTTGTGATTTTACTGATTTCTGTTGCATTTTGGTAGAGCTTTGCAGTGAAATCATCTGAATTTACCAATTCGATTTCCACAATCACATTCCAATAGTCCAAATAGGTGACATTTTTAATTATAACATCTGAATCTGCCTTTAAAACATTGACTTTAACGCTATCATTAAACGCTTGTGTATAATTTTCAGTTTCATCATATGTTACATTTATAATGTATTCCTGTGCTTTTAAGCCACTGAATGTTAACTGTTTGACCTCATTTACTGTTAAGTTTATTTCTTCTGCAACATTTCCTATTTTAACTGTGTAATTTCCAGCCACATCACTTGTAACATTTACAGCAACATCGCCCGGATAGGTCACATCTTCTGTAACAACCATGATTGTCGGTGTCGCTTTATTTACAGTGAATGTTTTTGTATCATTGCTTGAAACGATGCTTCCATTTCCCATGTTTGTAACTGTTATGGTATATATGCCTGCTGTTAAATCAGGAGAAACGATATAATCTGAAGTTAAATTCTCAAAAACAATGCCTCCAGTTTCATTAGTTATTGTCACATTGATAATTGTAGGATTTATGACCTCATATTCAATTGTAATATTTCCATATGTGAATTCATCCTGTGTTGTTGTGATTGTAGTGCTGCTTGGCAGGAACACTTCACTTCTTGTAACGGATGAGGTTTCAAAACTTGCTTTCAATGACCCTTTAATTGCTTTTAAAAGGTAGTCCACTTCCGCATATCCGTTTTCACCTAAAATAATGCTGTCAGCCACTGTTAAGTTTTCATTGGTTAATGTAATGTTAATTTGTGGCATTTTGCAGTTTCCATCAGTAGTAATTTTGTTATTTTCAAATAGGTTGTTTAATGTGATGTTTGCAGTTCCCTCGTTCATTGTCATGTCTAAAACATACCAGTTATTGACATCCACATCATCATTTACATTAGCCAATTTTTGATTGAAATCTGTTATGTTATTTCCCCACCAGTTATAATCTGCATTAACATTACTGCTAAACCATGATCCCTTATGATAAATGATTGATTTTGCATTATCTTCAAAAAAGACACAGTAATTGACAGGAGTTGAATCTTCATCCGTGTATATGGCGCTTCCTTCATCTGATGCGGAATTGCTTATGAATACTGACTGGGATATTGTTCCGCCTTCAAAAGTAGCGTAAAGCGCTCCGCCGTCTTTTGCTTGGTTTTTGATGAATGTGGAGTTTCCAATACTGCTTTTCTTGGCAGCAATATACATTGCCCCTCCATTATTCTGAGCACTGTTTTTTGAGAATATGGAATTGTCAACGGCATGTTGTTCGTTTTTAGTGAATTTTCCTTCGAAGAAGTAGATTGCCCCTCCATCTTCGTTTGCGGTATTTCTGATGAAAGTTGAATCAATCACTTTACCGTAATCGTAATCCCAGTAGATTGCTCCTCCGCTTTTTGCAGTGTTGTTTTCAAAGGAGCTTGAATCAACAGTTCCGTAATTTGCATTCCAGAAGACTGCTCCACCACCATTTGTAGCAGTGTTGTTTGTTAATTCACAATCAGATAGTTTACCATACCGTTTATTCCAATAGACAGCTCCGCCATCTTTCGCGTTATTGAGTTTAAATTTGCTGCCAGTTACAACACCATCTACATCATTCCAAAAGACTGCACCGCCTTCACTGCCAGCATTATTGTTTTCAAATTCACAATCAGATATTTTACCGTTCTTTTTATCCCAGTAAACTGCTCCACCATCTCCGGTAGCAGTATTGTATCTTAAGGTACAGTTTTCTACTGCAGCATCAATAGCATAAACATATACTGCACCACCTGATTTTGCACGGTTATTGGTGAATGTTGTGTTGGTAACTGTCATGTTTTTGCCTTGGAGGTATAAAGCACCTCCATCTCCTGCGACATTACCTTTAAACAGTGAATCTTTTATTAATCCATTTTGTCCAGCCCATGTTATTGCTCCGTTTAGAGCCCCGGTGTTGTTTTCAAAGGTACAGTTGTCGACCACACCATCATGTCCGCTCCAGACAACAGGCCCGTCATATCCACCCACATCTTCATTGCCTCCATTTACAAGAATGAGATTTTTCAATGTTACTCTTTCACCGGATACTGTAAATATTAATGATTTGCCGAGGGCGTTTATGGTGTGTCCGTTACCGTCAATGGTTATATTTGTAGCCCTTATGGTAATTCCACCGACACTGTCAATGCCTTCTGTGAAAGTATAATCCCTGTCAAGGACAATGGTAGAATTGTCATCAGCAAGAGATATTAAATCATTCAACAAGTCGAACTCTCCTTTTTGAGTGAAATTAACAGTGTAATTAACGTTTTCATAACTTGCTGTTAAAAATGCAGGTTTGGAAAGCATATAAACTCTGATTTGGATTTCACCATCATCAACGAAATCAATGCTTCCCTGACTGCTTGACATGTTGACAAGATATAATCCAATACTTATGTCTGGTAAAGTGTATCCGCAATTCCTTATGACTCTTTTATTGACATTGTCATATACGTTGTTTAGGGAAACATTTGCATAGTCATACATAAGTGTCATGTTTAAGAAATACCAAGTATTGGCATCAAGATTGACCTTATATGGACTGTTGAAATTGTCTGCAGTATTTCCTAACCAGTTATAATCCAAGTAGCATTCATGAGGTTGGCTTTCAGCATAAATTTCATATTCTGATTCGGAATTGATAATAATATTGTTTGTAACATTCAGTTTATTCAAAGTCTTTTTGGCATGAATGATTTTGTCAGCATCATTTTGAATAAAAATTGAACCGTTGATTTCCACATTCGAAGTTGAATTCAAAAGAATTAAGCTTTCGCCACCAACGTTATTGACAAATTTGGCATTATTTAAAACGCAACCGCCTTCAACGTTTAGGATTGAAGTGTTGTTTGCGATATTGCCCAGGAAGTAGCAATCATTTAAAACACAAAAGTCCTCAATGTTTAGGATTGAAGTGTTGTTTGCGATATTGTCAATGAATTGGCAGTCATTGAATTCACAATTGCAGCTGATTATGATATTTTCACTGTTTTGTTCAAATGTACAATTGTTAAATGTGATTTTCTGAGCATTTATGGCGTTTATCGGAATGTTACAGTTGACAAAAGTAATGTTATTGAATGTAATGTTGGCGAAAGGATTATTTATTTTGAATGCTGTACGGTTATTTCCATTAATTACATGTCCATTACCGTTTATTGTCAGACTTTTATCAATTAAAATTCCTTCACTGCCAATGTGTGAATCTCCGGCTTCACTATATGAAAAATCATTCTCCAAGGTTAATGATTCTGTTGCCTGAGTAACATTTGATTGAAGCGCAGTAAATGAAACAGGAGATGTTTGATCAAATTTAAAAACATATTCATAACTCATAAACTTGAAAGTTATTTCCCCATTATGAATTGACTCATTGGGAGTATATTCAAAAGAATGTTTGTTTAGGTCAAAGCCTATCTTGTTTGTATTTAGAGTACCTGTTGTTGTTTCAATAGTGAACTCTCTTGAAGGGAAATTGAACCAAATCGGTAATGTTTGAACGTATGTGAAATGTCCTGTTATAACATAGGGAGAATCTACATTCTTAACATATTCAAGTTTTAATTTCATTTCATTATTTATATAAATTTCCCGCCACTCTTTATCTTTTTTAATGTCATGTCCGTTTGGGAACCAGCATTCAGTGAAACCTACGGCATAAAATGAGGTAAAAATGGAATCCCTTGCAAAAAATATACAACTGGCAAAGGTATCTTGATTATCGGTTGTTTTATAAGGATAATCATATGAGCGAAGGCAAAACTCCATATAAGCATCTTTTCCCACCTCGGCGGTGTTCTTATCGAAAACTGAATACTGTATTCTTGGGTAATATTCCCTGGCGAAAATTGCACCTCCATCATCCTCAGCGCTGTTTTCTAGAAAAACACAGTGAAATACACCATCATTACCGTTAACACGTGCATATGCATAGATTGCACCTCCATCAGTATCGGCATGATTTTTATAAAAATAACAGTTTATCATTTCATTATGACAACCATTTGTGTAAATTGCTCCACCATAGTCTCCCTGATTACTGATAAAAGTCGAATCCCTAACTACATTGCTTCTTGAATATAACTCCCATGGATCGCCATCATGTTCTGTGAAATAAATGGCTCCCCCATAGTCTTTGGCTTTATTATTTTCAAAATAACAATTTCTGATGGTTGACTCTCGTACATCAAATTCTATAGCGCCACCATGGTCATCGGCGGCATTATTGGTGAATCTGCAATTTAGTATATTTGTTCTAACATATTCAGCATATATTGCACCACCGTCATCAGCATGGTTATTGTCAAAAGTACAATCAACAATATCTAATGTAGCTTCATTCCCTCGTTCACTTACACATCTTATTGCACCCCCACTGGTCCAGGTGACATCACCATTTTTAAAAGTAATGTTATTCAAGAACACATGTTTTTGCTTACCTAATTCTATATCAAAAATACGGTCTTTACCTTGCCCATCAAGATAATGGCCGTTTCCAACAATTGTAATGCTTTTAGAAAATTCAACGGTAGTAGTATCCTTATAAGCATAATCTTTATCCAAATAAATTGTAGAACCCTCTTCAGCACCGTTAATTAAGTCCTGCAAATCTTTAAAGCTGCCTTCATCGGCACTTAATTTGTCGCCGTCAGCAGCTGTCAAAATACTGTTGTTTTCATCAATCTGATTTTCGGTTGATTTTAAAACATCAACGCTTTCTATTGTCTGTTCGTTCGTAAGTTCGCAGATTGTACCTGTATCGTTTACCTCATTTGCGGCAGCCGTTGCCAACGAGAAAAACATGACAAGCAAAATTGCTGAAATTACCAAAATTTTGTTTTTCATGAATCAAAAACCTCATTTTTTTCAAATTTTAAAATATTTTCAATATAATATCTATTTTATTACTCATAGAATATAACAATTTTGAAAAATGACTAAGACTGTCAAAATTTATCTTAAAATATATATTATTCAATCATTTAATTTTTTAGGGCATTATCTGATTGGATGCTCATCTATAGTTATGAATTTCTTTTTTGTGTTTTTTAAGCATAGTCTTGCACATATAACATTCTATTCAGCCGTTTTGGTATTTTTCTAATTTTCTTTTGCATGTTTTTTCATGAAAAAAGAGAATGAATTTGTTTCTTGGGAAAAATTAACTGAAGATAATTGATTAGCATATCGTAATGCTTTTTAAAAAGAGTTAAGATGTAGACATTCCACCTGATAACAGTTACTATTAAAAAATCTGTTCTTAAAAAGCTTAAAGCAGATAAAATACCTACAATAATGTTCATGGCAAATACATGATTAATTATAATTAATTTATAATCTCGTGTAATATATATTTATCAAATCTATTTCATTTTTTTGCATTTTAAACCATTATTTTTCTAAAAATAGTTATATATAAATATATTCGTTGATAAATTATTAAATATATTTCATATTTTTTAAATAAAAAATCACTATTTTGTAATATGAGGGTTATTATGAAAAAGATAATACTAATTTTAACGTTAATTCTTTTAGCATTTTTCAGTATGGCCAGTGTATGTGCGGAAAATGTGAATGATACTGTGATATCCAATCAAGACGATTCATAAATTGAATTAACTGCAATAAAGGATAATATAGAATCAAATATTGATGAAAATCAAGCTATTGGAGAAAATAATGTAATTGACGAAGAGGATAATGGAACATTTACTGCATTGCAAGAAAAGATTGACAAAGCGGAAAATAATTCCACAATAATATTTGCAAATGATTATGCTTATGATAATGGATTTACAGCAAATGGAATTTTAATTAACAAAAGTTTAACAATTGACGGAAAAGGTTATATCATTAACGCTAACCACCAATCAAGAATATTTAATATTACAGCAGCCAATGTTACTTTGAAGAATATCAATTTCATTAACGGTAATGCATCTTATGGAGGGGCTATAATTTGGAACAATGCCGATAATGGAAAAATTACCGATTGCCTATTTGAGAATAACGAAGCTCATGATGGTGGGGCCGTATTTTGGGATAGTGGAACCGAAGGAAGAATAATTGGGTCTACATTCATAAGTAATAATGTAATTTGGAGAGGTGGAGCAATACAGATAGTCAATGCAAGCATTTGTGAAATCAAGGATTGTACGTTTGATAATAATAGTGCTAATAGGTCTGCTGGAGCGATATATGTAAATAACTGTAGTTGTGTCTCCATAGACAATTCAATATTTGAAAACAATGAGGTTAATTACTCCGGTGGAGCCATATATTTCGATGGTGACAATGGTGTAATTTCCAATTCAAATTTCACAAACAATAAAGCTCGCTATAATGGTGCTACATGTATGAATGGTGAAAATGGAAATGTAGTCAACTGTGTATTCACTGACAATTTTGCAACGGAAAGTGCAGGAGCACTGGGATGGGAGAGAAAAGGAAATGGAATCATTGAAAAGTGCACATTCACAGGTAACGCTGCACCAATAGGTGGTGCCGTATATCAAAACAGTGCAATCAACGTTTCCATAATAAACTCAATATTTGAAAGCAACACTGCAAGCAAAGATGGTGGGGCCGTATTCTGGGATAATGGAACCGAAGGAAGAATAATTGGATCCACATTTAAAAGCAATAATGCATCTTACGGTGGAGCCATTACTTGTGAAAACGAAAATCTAACAATTACAAACTGTAATTTTATGGATAACATCGCTTCCCGTCATGGTGGTGCAATTTTCTTTAATAATACTGGTACTGTAGAAAATTGTAATTTTACCTATAACAATGCAACCAAAGGTAATGGAGGTGCCGTTTGGATTAGATCAGGCAGTTTTGAAAATTGTTACTTTACCGATAACAATGCTTCCAATAGAGGTGGAGCAGTATACATTTTTGATGACGGCAATGTAACAAATTGTAATTTTGATGAAAACGTAGCTTCTGGCCGTGGCGGGGCACTTTACTTCTATACCGGAGGCAATGTAGAGAACTGTAATTTCACTGAAAACACCGCTTCCGACGATGGAGGTGCAGTCTACATCCATGATGAGTCAAGACTAATAAACTGTAATTTTGTCAATAACACAGCTTCCGATGGAGGTGCAGTTTACATTAATAGCAATGCTATTGTGGAAAATTGTGATTTTACTGATAATGTTGTAAACGATGGTAATGGCGGTGCAGTCTGGATTGGATCAGGCAGTTTTGAAAATTGTTACTTTACCGACAACAGAGCTTCCAATAGAGGTGGAGCAATTTACATTTTTGATGACGGCAATGTAACAAATTGTAATTTTGATGAAAACGTAGCTTCTGGCCGTGGCGGGGCACTTTACTTCTATACCGGAGGCAATGTAGAGAACTGTAATTTCACTGAAAACACCGCTTCCAACGATGGGGGTGCAATTTACTTCTATGACAAGTCAACAGTAACAAATTGTAATTTTATTGATAATGTTGCTTCTGGATGGGGCGGTGCTATAAGGATGCATTCCGGCAGTGTTGAAAATTGTGATTTCATTGACAACATTGCTTCTAATAACGGTGGTGCCATTTGCTTTAATGGTGATAGTAGCGTAATTAATTGTGAATTCTACGAAAACTGTGCAGACTATGGTGGAGCAATATGGAGTACAAACAATACCCTCGTAACCAATAGTAAATTCAATAAGAATACTGCCATAAGCGGAGGAGCAATTTATTCAAATAATGACGTGACTATTGAAAATTGCCAATTCAGCCAGAATGATGCCGACCATGGCGGAGCAATATTCACTTATTCCGGTGCAAATGTGACCGACTGTGAATTCATCGGAAATGGTGCAGACAACGGCGGAGCAATAGCTGCAATAACAGAACTGTATGTAAATAAAAGCGGATTCTTTGCAAATGAGGGTGATAATGGTGGTGCGATTTTTGCTGTTAACAATACTGTCATCGAAGATTGTGTATTCTACGATAACCATGCAGAATATGGTGGTGCGGTTTACCTTGTTCAAGATGGAACTGTAAACGGCAGCAGTTTCTCACTAAATGCGGCCGATTACGGTGGAGCAGTCTACAGTAACTCCACATTGTCAGTGGCAGACTCCAAGTTCATAAACAATAATGCTATAACCGGAGGAGCAATCTATGCCAATGAAGGCGAGTCAACCATATCAAATTCCACATTCAGCTACAATGAGGCATACGAGGGCGGTGCAATCTACAACAACGGTAGCAGTTCAACTATAATTGGATCCGGATTTGCATACAACACTGCTAAATATGGTGGAGCAATCTACAATGGTGCAGAGGATGCATTTATAAAAGGCACTACTTTCACAGCTAACAATGCAGAACATGGTGGAGCAATCTACAATATGGAATATATCGATATTTCAAACTCCAAATTTGAAAACAACACTGCGAAATACGGAGGTGCAATAGATAGCTATGACATTGGACTAGATATAAGAAACACAGACTTCACAAACAACACTGCTGCAGTATATGGTGGAGCAATCTACAATGAGAACTCCGAAATAGACATAGCATACTCCAACTTCACAAACAACACTGCAGAATATGGTGGAGCAATCGAAAACAGGTATTACATAACTATGGATAATTGCAGACTGGAAAACAACAACGCAAGACAGGGTGGAGCAATCGACAATGATTTAGGTGAAACAACCATAGAAAACACAGAGTTTACACAGAACACCGCAGGATATGGTGGAGCAATCTATAATGACAATGGTAAAACAACCATTAAAAACACAGAGTTTACACAAAACACCGCAGGATATGGTGGAGCAGTCAGAGTTTATGAGGGTGAAATAAGTATAGAAAACGCAGACTTCACAAACAATAGTGCTGCAGTATATGGTGGAGCAATCGACAATGATTTTGGTGAAGCAACCATAGAAAACGCAGACTTCACACAAAACACTGCAAGATATGGTGGAGCAATCAGCAATGATGGAAAAGCAACCATAAACGGTTCCAAATTCACTGCCAACAATGCAACTGAGGGTAATGCAATTCAAACCGAAACCGACATTTCAATCAGCAATTCCGAATTCATCAGCAATGGCGAAGATTGCATAGATGTTGGAGGTGGTGCCAAAATAACTTTAAATAACATTTCAAGTGATGTTCAATTGGTAAACGATGCAATAAGCATGAAAATCCTTGAAGCTGAAGATGTCATTTACGGCAATGACGTCAACATTAAAGTTCAGGTAAAAAGCAGTGCCATCGATCCAGTAAACAGTGGCAAAGTTGTTGTTAAAATCAATAATGTTGAATATAGCGTTGATGTAAAAGATGGAATCGCAACACTTGTTATTTCTAAATTAGATGCTGGAACCTACAATGCCAATGTCACATACATTGACAATGAGGGCATGTCACGAGCAGAGATTCCTGTCAATTTCACTGTCAATATAAAAAATATCAAAATTTATGCAAATTCCGCATCATATGTCATTAACTATGGCGGAACATACAGTGCAGATTTCATAAATGTAAATGACAACGATACAGTGACATTTACACTAAACGGCAAAAACATTGGAACATCAACTATCATAAATGGAGCTGCTTCAATAAAATTGACTGTAAATATCTTAAAAACCGCAAAAGCCGGTCAAAAGAACATGGTAATTACAATTGAAAACAGCAATTACTCTCCAACAAGTAAAACTGTCAAAATTACCATCAATAAGGAGAAAACAAAAATAACCGCTAAAGCAAAAAAATTCAAAAGAACAACAAAAACCAAAAAATACACAATAACCCTGAAAAACAGCAAAGGAAAAGCAGTTAAAAAAGTAAAAGTTTACTTAAAAGTTAAGGGTAAAACATACGCTGCTAAAACCAACAGCAAAGGTAAAGCAACATTTAAAATTACCAAATTAACTAAAAAAGGAACTTACAAAGCAGTCATCAAATATAAAGGAAACGGCTACTACAACAAAGTAACCAAAAACATTAAAATTAAAATAATGTAGGTGCAACACGCATCTACTCCCCTTCTTTTATTAGTGTAGCAATAATTAAATAGTCTAAAAAAGATATTTAAATGTAAAGAGCGTATTGCTTTTTGAATTTTTATATTTTTCACTTGAAAAAGTGGATATAACAAATTTTAGGAGGAGAAAATATGGAGTCAAATCAAATATCTGGAATATTGTCTGTAATTTTAGGATTAATCTTTATAATTTGCCCTATTTTTGGTGTTGCAGCAGTGTCTGTTCTTATTGGAGTAAGCTTAATATTCTTAGGTTTAATACTTATTCTAAGTGGATTTAGAGCACTTAATGTCATTATTGGAATTTTAGCCATTGTAGTTGGGTTAGTATTCGTATTTAACATTGCCGCATTGTCATTCCTTATAGGATTGCAATTCTATGTTATCGGTATCCTATTAATCTTGGCAGGTATTGCCGGTCTTATTTCAGATTCAGAAATGCCCAAATTTGCTTCAGTTGTGGTTTTAATCCTTGGTTTAATATCAATTGCTTTTGGAGCATTTTCATTTGGCAATCCAATGTTTGTTGCTATTCTTATAGGTGTGGCTTTAGTCATCGAGGGAATAGGATTATATCTACAATAGGGATCTAATAAGCAATCTTCGGATTGCTTTTATTTATATTTTTAAAGTTTTTCATTGAATTTTTTTATTTTAAATCTACTTTTTATTTGATATTTTTTAGGCAATTTTATATTAAACTTGTTATAAAAATATGTTCAACCAAGGTGATTAAATTGGACAGAAACAAGAAAATCATAATTGTCATATTGCTTATAATTTTAGTTATTCTAGTTTTATTTGTCGGATATGCATGGTTAAATAAGAATGTGGAATACAGAACAATCTATTTGAGCAACGCCACAACAATTGAAGTTCCTGCATCTGATGAAGCGAATTTTGTTGAGGATGATTTGGGAATCAAATACTACCAGGATCCCAAATATGATGTAAGCATCATCAGTTGGAACAGCCAGGAAGAGCTGTCTATTACGGGGGCTGTGGATGTTTCCGCTCAATTTGAAAAGCAGAAGGGAGGAAACACTCCAACAGTGGAGGATGGCGTTCCTATATATTATAACCCTGATACTGGCATGTATTGTATTGAAACTGGAAACGACACCACACACGACAACATATTGATAATGTGCAAGGACAAGGACATTGCTTTGAAGATGTATCATTCCATAAAATATGGGGTTTCAAGCATTAACAATGATGACGGACCTACCTTAACTCCAACACCGACCAATACGTCACAAATCGATGATTCGGAAGATTTGGATTATGATGACTATGACTACAATGATTACGACTATGATGATGATCATTCCAATAGTAATCACAATAATAATCCCGGCACTTCTGACGATTCAAATCCTAATGTTGAAACGACGACGGGATAGATGATTATAGCAAAAAATATTTCACAAAGAATACATAAAAGAAATTTAGATGATTTTAAAGGGGGATAAAAACATGTTTGAATGTCCAAATTGCGAATATGAAGTTGATGAGAATAATCTTGAATATGAATGTCCCTACTGCGGGGAATATGATGAGCTGTACGCTTTTGTGAGATGTGAAAACTGTGAAACCCTTTTTACAGAAAGTGGGGATTATTGGGAATGCGAAAATTGCCACAATGAAGGCATAAGCAAGCCAAAACCCAGATTCATAGATTATGATGACTATGATGATGACTACTGCGATGACGGAATTCCCGATGTCAACCAGGGTTGGCTTGGAGAAAACTACGGCTAGAGCATTATCATGTTATAAAAATGAAGATATTAGTTTTCAATTAAATTCAAATGTGGCCAATGCACCCCTCAACAAAAAATATATTATATAGATTAACAATAATATAATATATAAACTATAATAATATTACAAGATGAGGTATGATAATATAGACATCAATAGAGAAAAATCTTTAATCCGCTCAAATGAACTTGATGAAATAGCTATTGATGATATTGAACACAAATCAAAAGTTAGAACAGGATTCAGTGAATTTTCCAGAAAGATATATGATGATACAAAAAGCAAAATCCTAAAGGAATTGGATGCAACCGAAGAGGACTGGAACGATCCCAAATGGCAAATGAAAAATCGTATCAGCACTGTTGATGAAATCACAAAATACACAGACCTTACCGAAGAGGAATATGAGAACATAAAAAAGGTAAGTGAAGAGTACAGGTTTGCAATAACCCCTTATTATTTTTCACTGATTGATTTCAATAATCCCAATTGCCCAATAAGATTACAGTCTTTTCCAGACATAAGGGAATTGGATGAAGGCGGAATATTGGACCCGATGAATGAGGAACAGTCCAACCCGTCAGGAAGGATAACCAGAAGATATCCAAACAAGCTAATCATTAATGTTACAAATGCATGTCCTATGTACTGCAGGCACTGCCAACGCCGCAGGCTGATAGGCAAATCCGATAAGAACACTCCTAAGGAAGACATTGACGAGTCAATCGAATTCATAAAAAACAATGAGGCAATCAGGGAAGTGCTGGTTACAGGCGGAGATGCATTAATGTTGAGCAACAGTCAACTGGAAAGGATATTCCACAAATTGTCCCAGATAAGCCATGTTGAGGTAATAAGGGTAGGTACAAGAACATTGGCAACGCTCCCATATAGAATAGATGAGGAATTGGCCGTCCTTCTTAGAAAATACAGGGTTCAGCTGGCCACTCAATTCAATCATGCCTGTGAAATCACTCCTGAGGCAGTTAAGGCAATTGACATGCTTGTGGACGAGGGGGTTCTTGTCAGAAACCAGATGGTTCTGTTGCATAATGTGAATGATGACAAGTACTGCATTCAAAAGACAAATGAGGAATTGCAGAAATATCGCGTAATTACATATTATCTCTTCCACCCTAAAGACGTGAAAGGCATCAAACACTTCCAGGTTGACATTTCCAAGGGACTGGAGGTCATGAAACATTTGGAAGGAAGAACAAGCGGAATGTGCAAGCCGACATATGTATACAATTCACCTAACGGGCTTGGAAAAGTGCCTTTGGTTCCAATGCAAAATATCGAAAACGAGGAAAAGGGCTATAAGTTCACAACATGGGAAAACAGGACATTCATACAGTATTTCAAATGATTTAATAGTGAATGAACTTCCCATATAATTTTTTTTATATTATTTTACATTCAATGATGCTTTTGGATATATAAAACAGGTCGAGGTTTTCTTCCAGTAGCAGTTATTGCAGGTTTTGCATTTCACCTCTCCATCGCCGTCAATCTGCCAATCAACCAAAAAGCTGGTGTCTGCAACAAAAGGGCGCTGCATGGAAATGAACTCTACTTTTGTCTTGTTAAGTATATTGTTGATCTGCTTTTGGGTTCTAACGCCTCCTCCCATAATGACCGGAATGCTTACGTTGTCAATAATGTCGTTGCAGGCGCTTGCCAGAATTTTCTTTTCATAGTTTTCACGGGAAAAGTATTGGGGTGAGCGTGGACGTGTAATCTGAAGTGAATCCACTCCATTATCCTCAAGTATTTTAGCTATTTCCACTGTATCCTCAACAGTCATTCCTCCCTTTTGGATGTCAAAGGCGTTCAGGCGACAGTTGATGTGAAGATTGGTGTTCTGCTTGATTACTTTTATTATCTCCAAGACTATCCTTAAGCGGTTGTAGGTGTTTCCTCCATATTTGTCCTCCCTCTTGTTGAAATAGGGATTGATGAATCTTGTCAAAAAGTAATAGTTTCCCAAAGCTATCTGAACACCATCAAAACCCGCATAGTCTAATTTTTTACATGCTATGATAAAGTCTGTCTGGATTTTTCTGATATCCTCAATTGATATCTTTTCAACAGCAATGTGCTGTTCGGTGGGTTTATTGTACTGTACAAAACCAAGCTGTGCAAAGATGGGAACATCATATAGATGAACTAGATCTGTCAAATCCTTTGCCTCGCGTACAAATTGATTGTAGTTTAAAGTATTCGAATACTTGCTGAAAACATCCTTGGGATAAAGGGAGTACAATTCGGTAATTATCAATCCAACACCGCTAGCGGCAAGATTTTCATACCTGTCATATATCTCAGGAGTTAAATTTCCAGGCTGTTCTCTTTGGGATTCCCACAAACCTGTCCTGACAATTCTGCTGTTAAGTTTTAAATTTCCAAATGAAACAGTATCAAACAAATCTTTCATGTTTAATTATTTGATTAAAACAAGTATAAAAAAATTATTATAAAGTAAAAAAAAGGATTAGGAAATTATAGTTTTCCTAAACATTGTGTTCTTATATGAATATTATTAAGCAAACAATCAATATTGCTAAAATTGAAAGCAATCCATTATTCATATTAAAATCGAAATAGCTTGTTTCATTTTCAACATTGCCATTTGTTTTTGAAGTGTTTGATTCGCTTGAACCAACTTCATTGATTTTGCTTAAATCAATCTTTTTTTGCACTGGATTTAAATTGTGACCAATGTTTGAAGAGTAGGAATCTCTGTTTTCATCGCCAGCAGATCCTGAAGTAGGAGCTGCATAATCAGCCAATTGAGATGATTCTTCTTCAAAAGGATAACTGCCATCTACTGATTTTCCTGCACCTAAAGAATTAGCGTAATATCTGGTAAAATTACCATAAGCTAATTTTTTGTATACAGTATTATTGGATAACTCATCAATGTATCCATAGTCATAATACCAATCATCAGGATAAACTTCTCCATCCCAATAATCGTCATCTAGGTCTTCGTCGTCCCAGTAATCATCATCGTCCCAATAATCATCGTCTAGGTCTTCGTCGTCGTCCCAGTCGTCGTCATCTTCCCAGTCATCATCGTCTAGGTCTTCGTCGTCGTCCCAGTCGTCATCATCTTCCCAGTCATCATCGTCTAGGTCTTCGTCATCGTCCCAGTCATCGTCATCTAGGTCTTCGTCGTCGTCCCAGTCATCGTCATCTAGGTCTTCGTCATCGTCCCAGTCGTCGTCATCTAGGTTGTCGTCTTCGCCGTAGTCATCATTATCCAGATTGTCATCTTCATCGAGATAATCATCCATATCTTCATTAATTCCAGTGTCGAAATCATCTCCAATTTCACCAATGTGCGAATTGTCAACATCACTGGATGCGAAGGCTACGCCAGCACATGTTATAAGAAGCACAAAGAGAATAAAAATTCCAAAAATTTTTGTTTTATTCACATTTTCACCTCTATTATAATTGTAAATCATATTTTACAACTATTATATTAATATTTAGAAAATGTCATATATAAAGGTAGACTAAAAAAGAAGAAAACTATAGAAAAACACCTATAATCCGAAAAATAAGTAGATAAGGAATACTACAAACAATACCCAAACCAGTGGGTTCAATTCTTTTGCTTTTCCGTTAGCTACAGAGACGATTGTGTATGTGATAAATCCAAATGCAATACCTAGTGATATTGAATAGGACAGTACCATCATAATTATGGTTATGAATACTGCTGCAACAATAGATAGATTGTCCCAGTCGATATCTCTAATTTGGACAAACATCAGAATTCCTACGGTCACCAATGCGGCTGTAGTTACAGATGGAGTAAATAATGCAAGAACTGTTGGAGCAAAGAATACTGAAAGTAGGAATAATACTCCAATAGTGATTGCGGTAAGTCCTGTTCTTCCACCAAGACCGATACCTGTAGCACTTTCCACATAAGCAGTTACGGTACTTGATCCCATGACTGCACCTATAATTCCACCTAAAGCGTCACTGATAAATGCTCTGTTGATACCTTCGGTTGTGCCGTCCTCTTTTTCGTATCCACATTCTTTTGCAAGCGGGATCAATGTTCCGGTTGTATCGAAGAATGTAACAAATAGCATGGAGAATAAGATTATGACTAAAGTTGGAATATCCTTGAACAGTTCATTGAATCCCTGCATGAATCCTCCCAATACGCTCATGTCAAGGTTGAATGACACCCATTCTGTTGGCATGCTTGGCAATACCATTTCAGCGCTTCCGTATCCGAGAAGTGACATGACCACTCCTATGATGGCAGTTAACAGCAAACCTAAGAACACCGCTGCCGGAACTTTACGTACATATAAGATTAGAGTGATTACAATACCGAAAAATGCAAGCAAGATATGAGAAGAACTTAGTTCGCCTAACCCTATGATTGTTGAAGGGTCAGCTACAACGATTCCTGCATTGGCCAAACCTAGGAATGCCAAGTAAAATCCGATACCTGAACCGATTGCAAGTTTCAAGTCTTTAGGAATAGCATTCAAAATGGCTTCCCTTATTCCGATGATTGTAATTATTAAAAATATTATACTTGACAGAAATACTGCAGCAAGGGCAGCTTGCCATGAAAGACCCATGCCCAAAACAATAGTATAGGTGAATAATGCGTTTAATCCCATTCCTGGAGCAAGACCAATTGGATAGTTGGCTAAAAGCCCCATTATTATACAGGCAATACCTGACGCAATTGCAGTCACAATGAATACTCCTGAAATTGGCATTCCAGTTTCGGATAACAATCCGGGGTTTACGCCTAATATGTAAGACATTGCAAGAAATGTTGTTATCCCTGCAAGAATCTCTGTTTTAATGTCAGTCTTATTTGCATCTAGCTTAAACAATTTATTAAACATATAACTCCTCATTTCCTATGGTGATAAATTTATTACAATAAGAATATAAATCATTCGATATTAAATTCACCGTATTTTCATTTTTAATGGCATTTCATTCGATAATGAATGAAAATATTGAATCATTTTGATAAGTTCTATATTGCTGAAGATTTTCAAATTTCTTATAAGATACATCACATTTATATTGTTTGTACGACAATATTTTAGATAATGGCATTTAATCTAATTTCTACTTGTTTAATTGCAATAGCTCTTGCTATGGATGCATTCAGCGTATCCATGACCAAAGGTTTCACGCAAAAAAATTTGACCAGTTCGCAGATTTTGTATTATGGCTTGTTTTTCGGAGGCTTTCAGGCAATAATGCCTATTTTCGGATACTTCTTCGGCAATATCATATCCTCCATAATAGCTTCTCTTGCTTCTTTTGTAGGATTTTTACTGCTCTTGGGCATTGGTCTTAACATGATACGTGAAAGCCTTAAAAGTGATGATGACGAAATCACTGATGAGTTTTCATTTAAGGAAGTCACTTTGCTTGCGATTGCAACCAGCATCGATGCCTTTGCCGTAGGAATTACAATCGCTTTAATAAAGGATCCCATCTGGATATCTTCAGCGATAATCGGGATAGTTGCATTAGCCTTCAGCATCGTTGGAATATTCATAGGCCGTAAAATCGGTGATTATGTCGGTAATAGGTTCCAGATACTTGGTGGTGTTATCCTTATTTTGATCGGAATAAAGATTCTTTTAGGATTATAGCATGAACTTTTTTAAATTTTTTAATTTTCATGAAAATTAATAAATCTTATAAAAATGAAGGAATTAGATTCGTTGTTTTACTTTTATTCAAGTAAAAAATTAATTATTCATCATATTATAGATTATACTTATTTAATTTTATTGAATAATATATTTATGATTTTATTTTTCCAAAAAAACACTTAAATGGCTTTATTTTTAGTAAAATTAGTGTTAGTGTGATATTACAATAGTCGGCATAGTATTTCCGTATATTGTCCATATTTATATATTTATAGTTATATATCTATTCATAGTATTAATAGTTATTTTACTATAACATCTATAAGTATATGTTATAGTTGAACTATAATAATTATATATTTCCATATTATATAATTATACTTTTAATATATATTTATATATTTAAAGTAAATACAGATTGTAGTATTTATACATATTTTACCACTACTACTCAAGTAATATTTAGAAAATGCTATAAATCACTAACTCCATATATATCAAGCTATTGAAATAGAACATTTTCTTTAATTTTTCATATTTTTTATTAAATTTCATAAGATTTATTATTTTTTACGCCTAATTTTATATCTTATAAATCTTACAAATTTCAGCACTATGTAATATAGTATTCCGACAAATATTACAAATGAAATTAGTATAATCCAGTAGGCCAGCTTGCCAACGGATGTATTATTACTGTCTTCACTAAAGCTGAATGACCCTATATATTTGTAGTTGGGAGCCAGAGGAATGTCTTTTGCCTTAATTAGAGTATCGTTGAAATAAACATTGTCGATATAGATGGAATTGTCCACTCCAACAAGAGCTCCATCCTCATTTGAAACATAAACGTCAGTTGTGTTGTTGTTTCCATTGATATCAATGTCATAAGTTACAATTTCCCTTCTGTCAAGACCATATAAATCGGATCGTGACAAGTTATTCATTACTTCGATTTTATCATCATTGCCAATAGAAATGTTATTTGCCCGAGAATAGGAATACATGTTCGGTATTGAAATGTATCTTCCAGGCTCTAAAGTTCCAATTTTGACTTTATCAACTGTTGCAAAACCATAATTTCCATTAGGAGCCTTAATTACAACATGACCTCTACCATAAGGCTTTTTAATGTCCTGTATTTCCTTAAGGGCGCTTTCATTGATGGTGTTATTGTCATTGATCATTGTGGCTGTGATGTTTTCGCACCTTTCATTGTCAATGCCGTCATCAATGCCGCCCAGACCGATGACCCAGCCGTCGCTGGTGATGATAACATGGCAGAAATAACCGTCACTTGTCTTATATTGCTTTATTGCCTGCATGCCATGCCAATCAATCTGTTCAATATGAACGTCAGCATCCAATTCGGCATCACGCCTATAGGACATGAGGGTGTCATTCCCATCCAGTTGAAGAATTATTGAACAGCAGCCAAAAGAATCAGATTCATTATTGTATTGAGCTGTAGGCTGCAAATCATCAGTATTATGAAAATTAAATGCAGAATATGCTCCACATAATGAAATAAATATTAAAAAAACAACCAATATAAAAATACTCTTCTTTAAATTCATATAAATCAATAATTAACTTGTAACATTATAATATTTGACTCATATAGTATTTAAATTGAATTATTTTTATATTTATCAGCTGTTAAATCTCATATTGTTAACTTTTAATTTTTGCTTCATCTGCTCACGGTCAATGTGGATGTATTTGTCTGTTGTCTGTGAGTTGGAATGACCTGCAATGGACTGTACCTCTGCAACCGTAAGGATTTCAGCATAATGGGATAATGCGGTGTGTCTGAGGATATGGACACTTACATTTTCACCGTAATCTACAGGACAATCAATTCCTTCGCTTTCTATTCTCCTGTCACATTCATGAGCATACTTTTTAACAATATCCTGGACTCCACGCTTTCCAATGCGGTTTCCTTTAATGTTTGTGAATAGCTCTTCGCGAGTTTTTTCCTCTGCAGCCTTGTTTCTCTGGATTACGGGTCTATATACATTATTGGTGTTTTTTCTGAGTTTTGTGATCCTGTCATGCATCATATCATTCAAGCTTACCAATGTATCGAAGGTAATGAATGTCGTACGGTCCTTTAGCTCCCCTTTAGTGGTCTCTGCACGTAGATATACATCAATATATTCATTGGTGTCGTTTGGAAGAACATAAAAGCCATTTTCATCAATCGGAACTTGAATATCGCTTTTATTTAATAAGACCAGTTCCTTTAGCCTCATGCCAGAATCAATGAAAGTTCTGCAAATGGCGTAATCTCTTTTGTTACCGCTTTGTTCGATTGTATCTAAAAAAAAGTCGCTTTGTTGCCATGTCAGGCTTATCTTTTCAATTCTTTTTTTAGCGGTTTCAGGGTCTTCAGCTTTAACTTCAATTATATCCTTCATCTTGATTGGATCGTGCTGGATTTCTTCCTGAACGTCCTCTGAGTTGATGAATTCCAGGATGTTCATCATGTATGTTTTAACAGTAGTCCTTTTATTTCCGCGCTGCTTTAGACAGTACCTACGATAGTGACGCAGTTGCTTTTTTACATTACTGCTGTTCAGTTCATCTATTCCTTCAGATTCCAGATATTCTATGAATTTGGATATGTTAAATGTTTGCTTTTGCACCGTTTCTTGAGTTAAGTTTTTTACCTCTTGCTTTTCTTCTAAATACTCGTCCAGATAATCGGTTAGCTCATCTACTTCTATCATAAGCATTTCGCCTCCGGAAAATCTTTACTCAAACCCTTGTTATACTATTGATTTTTTGAGTATATAAATACTTCGTATCTTTTCTTTTTTAATGTATATTATTACATAAAATATACGTTTTATTTATATATAAAATTTGGCTAATTTGCGAGTTTCTTGTGAAATGTTGTAAGTGAAGTAATACATATACATCAAGTGATTGAAATATGGTAATTTTGTCAATTTTTGATTTTTGGAAGAATTTTATGAAAAAATTTGATTTTGAAATTTTTGAATTTTAACAAAAACTTTACAATAATCTAATACCTATTTATACACCCTCCAATAAAACAATTATTATAATAATAGAGGGAGGTTAAATCTTGTTTAATAAAAAATATTTCATATTAATTTTAATATTCTTGTCTTTACTTTTTTCAATTGCATCAGTCAGTGCTGAAAATAGTGTTTTAACTGACAATTCGAATATCAGCATTACAAATGATATCAGTTCACAACCTACTCTTTCTTTTGAGGAGGACACTAATCAAAATGCTAATGATTCTTCAGATATGAATGATACTGCTTCAGCCACTAAAAATACTTCTGAAAAATCCAAAAATTCAAGTGCAGTCATCAAAAAAATCCCTAATGTATGGATAAATAAGATGACTATTAAATCTGACAAGGAATTAGTTATAAAACTTAAATCAGATATGAAAGGAACAATCTACTATACCACAAACGGTAAAAAACCAAATGTTTACAGCAAAAAATATACAAATCCTATAACTTTAGCATCAAATCAAATTTTAAAGTTTTTTGCTGTTTCTAAAGATGGAAGCCAATCAAAAGTTCATACATATAAAAGAATTTTAGGTAAAACTTCAAAAGGATATGTTGAAAAGCTCTACTTCGGCAATCTGTCTTCAACAAAAACCATATCATTAATTGTTGGAGTTCATGTTCAAGAATGCGGAATGCACAAGGCAATATATAACAGCCTGATTAAGAATGACAATAAATTAAAAAGAAGGTATGTGCTATATTACATTCATGTACTCAAAGACCAGAGAAGTTATTCAAAAAGCAGAATGAACGGCCAAATATTAGGAAACAAATACATAATAAATGATATAGGTTATGAAAAACCTTTAATAACAACAGATGTCCATGAAACAAACTATAAGCTTAGCGGATACAAATATCCTCGATTCATCCATATGATTTCTAATAAGAACATAAAAAGTGTCAAAATAAGTAATGATCTCCATAAGAAATCTTCTCTTTATTTACAAAGGCTGCTAAAATTGACACCTCATATTAAAAGATTTGATCCGCAGTTAGGTTCAAGTCCTGCTTATATAACTGTACCTATTGCAAATAAGGGTTTAGTTTCTTATATCTATGAAACAGAGGGTAGTTACTCAAAAACCGTTAAACAGAATTATGCAGACAAATATATTAAAGCTTTGGATAAAGTCAATTTATCCTATTAGCTTTAATTTCAATTTTTTCATGATTCTAAAATTTTAAATGTATATTTTGTATAAAATAATTCAAAACAAGAATATATCATGATGAAAATATTATATTTTGTGAAATTTTGAATAACATTTATACATACTATTTTTAAATTTTATTACATTTAGCAACAAAAACTTAATATCAATATTAAAAAGAATTTTTAAAAAGGATGGAAACATAGGAATTATTAATTTGATTACCAATCCTTCAAATCTTTGCAGGTCATGTTAGCATTAAGGGGGGATAAGCTTGGACGCTTTTCAACTACTAATGCATATCCATCGCTACCTTCATCATATTCCTGAACCAGATTGGATGTGATCATAATCAAGTCGTCACTATCCTGATTTTCACCTAAAGGATAATTGAATAAATCCTCTTTTTCTTTATTTGTATTGTCGATTACTTCCTTATCCAGCATTTTATCCGCCAGATGGGTAATCATAACATCTTCTGATTCATAATTGGAAGGCACATTCAAGTTGAACAGGTCAACTCCATTCGGAAATCCGTCATTGATTATCTTTAAAACCAGATTGTGCAGGACTTTCTTTGATAAGGTGAAATCATAATCTATGTACCATTCGCCGTTTTCATCCTGTTTATAGGAAGTTTTCGGATCCATAAAAAGGGAAACCGCAATTGCAGGAATGCCTAAACTGACAGCTTCTAAAGCCGCACAGACAGTGCCTGATGATGTTATGTCGCAGCTTATATTGACTCCCTGATTAATCCCTGTTATAACCAAATCAGGCTTCTCATCCATTAAGTAATCGGCACCGACAATTACTGCATCTGCAGGACTGCCTGAAACAGAATAAGCAGGACTTCCATCTTCAAGTTCGCAGGAATTAATTTTTAAATGCTTGAATAAAGATAAACGGCGTCCAACGCTGCTGTTGTTTTTGTCTGGAGCTACCACACAAACATTACCCAAATCCTCAACAGCCTGTTTTGCAGCCAATATTCCCGGTGCAAAAACCCCATCATCATTAGATATTAAAATATTCATAATTGCCCAACCTAAAATTGTATATTAATATCTTAATCTTTTTATTTATAATTTCTGTGAAATTTTTTCGAATTTGCAATTTTTATAATAAGTAATAATTATTTATAAATATATCTTAAATAAGTAATACTAATCAATAGATAATTATTAATAATATAATCAATATAACAATAGTTGTATAACTTGGAAAAAAAGTTTTACAAATATAATTTAAGTGAGGAAAAAAATGAAGTTGAATAAAATATTACCTATATTGATTTTAATCACAGTATTATTTGTTTCAATATCAGCTATTAGTGCAGAACCTATATCTGATGAAACGGTAATCGCTGATGGTTCAAGTCAAAATGATGGTGATTCTGTCAATTATTATGTATCTGACGATGGTTCAGATAGTAATGACGGTTCTCAAAGTTCACCATTTAAAACTATTGGAAAGGCTGTCGAAAAGACCAGCGCCAATAAAACTACAAATATATACTTGGCAGATGGTATATATCAAGGAGACGGAAATGTTAACCTGACCATGGCTAGCAACATTAATTTAATTGGAACTTCTGTTGATAATACAATTTTGGACGGTTCCAATGCTAACTGGTTGGCAAACATGACCAATGGAGTATTGAATATTAAAGCTTTGACAATTAAAAATTTCTTCTTGACCATTAACAAAACTGGTACAAATGCCGGTATTATCACTAGTGACTCTGATGTAAATTTGGACAATGTAATCATCTCAGACAACATCATCAAGACAGTTTTAGGTGCAGATGAAGAAAAATCCACAATTTACACTGGTGTATTGCTAAGTACTGGAAAAATCACTATTTCCAATGTGGTCGGATTTAACAACTTAATCAACAATACACAAGGAACAACCTTAGCAGACTTAAGAAAATTAGCTGATTGGGGATGTGTAATCTGTTCATTTGACTCCGCAAGAGTTGACAATTCCTATTTCTACAACAATAAGGGAAGCAGGTCATCTGTAGTTTATGCACATACTTTATCCACTCTCGATGTCATGAACAGTGTATTTGTCAACAACACTGCAACATACTGTGGCGGAGTATTCTTATCTTACTTAAACACTACCACCCACATTAGCAACTCCTATTTCAAAAAGAACAACGGAACTAATGCTGGAGGTATTATTTACCAACAAAGATACTGTAACATGTATGTTGACGATTGTATCTTTGAAGACAACTACGCAAACACCGGTGGATCATTGTACGCACACCACTACAGTAACCTTACTGCAACAAACTGTTCATTCTCAACCGGCCGTGCAAGAACCGGTTCAGCTATAATCGGTGCTGACTTTGTTATTTTAAATGTATCTGATTGTGTATTTGATAGAAACACTGCAAGTGAAGGAGCAATCATGGGTGATGAAGGTTGTCAAATGATTGTCGACAATTGTGTATTCACCAACAACGTTGCAACTTTCGGAGCAGCAGTATTCGGAGACATGATCAACGATATTTCAGTTTCAAACTCTTTATTAGTAAACAACTCAGCTACATACGGTGGAGCAATATTCGGAACCTTTGAAACCACAGTCACTATAACCAACAATACTTTTGTTGGCAACACAGCTGTAAACGGTTCTGTAGTATTTGTTGACAATACTGGTAAACTTGATGAAGAGCCTGAAACTCCTGCACGTGACGGAATAACAAGTGAAATTATTTCAGAAGAAAATACATATATCAACAACACATCTGAAGACAATTTATTAATTGTTAACTATGGTGAACCTGTTAATTATTATGTATCCCCTCAAGGATCAGATAGCAATAACGGTACTCAAGATTCCCCATTTAAAACTATTGCAAAAGCTGTTGAAAAAGCAACTGAATATAAAATAACAAATATCTTCCTGGCAGAAGGAATTTACCAAGGTGAAGGAAACGTTAACCTAACTGTCCCAACCGGAATTATTTTAGTTGGTGTTTCTCCTGATAAAACTATTTTGGATGGTTCCAATGCTAACTGGTTAGCAAAAGTCAACGATGGAGTATTGTTTATTAAAAATTTAACTATACAAAACTTCTTCTTGACCATAGATAAAACAGGAACTAATGCTGGTATCATTACAAGTGACTCTGAAGTAATTTTAGACACTGTAGTCATCTCAGACAACACTATTAAAACAGTATTAGGTGCTGGAGAAGAAAAATCCACAATCTACACTGGAGTATTGTTAAGTACCGGAAAAATCACCATTAACAATGTGGTCGGATTTAACAACTTAATCAACAATACACAAGGAACAACCTTAGCAGACTTAAGAAAATTAGCTGATTGGGGATGCGTAATCTGTTCATTTGATGCAGCAACTATCAACAATTCCTATTTCTACAACAACAAAGGAAGTAGGTCATCTGTAGTTTATGCACATACTTTATCCACTCTCGATGTCATGAACAGCGTATTTGTCAACAACACTGCAACATACTGTGGCGGAGTATTCTTATCTTACTTAAACACTACCACCCACATTAGCAACTCCTATTTCAAAAAGAACAACGGAACTAATGCTGGAGGTATTATCTATCAACAAAGATACTGTAACATGTATGTTGACGACTGTATATTTGAAGACAACTACGCAAACACCGGTGGATCATTATACGCACACCACTACAGTAACCTTACTGCAACAAACTGTTCATTCTCAACCGGCCGTGCAAGAACCGGTTCAGCTATAATCGGTGCTGACTTTGTTATTTTAAATGTATCCGATTGTGTATTTGATAGAAACACTGCAAGTGAAGGAGCAATCATGGGTGATGAAGGTTGTCAAATGATTGTCGACAATTGTGTATTCACCAACAACGTTGCAACTTTCGGAGCAGCAGTATTCGGAGACATGATCAACGACATTTCAGTTACTAACTCTTTATTAGTAAACAACTCAGCTACATACGGTGGAGCAATATTCGGAACCTTTGAAACTATCGTGAAAATAATTAACAATACTTTCGTTGACAACTCAGCTGTAAACGGATCCATTGTATTTGTTGACAATACCGGTAAACTTGATGAAGAGCCTGAAACTCCGGCATATGACGGAATTACCAGTGCTATTTATTCAAAAGACAACATATATGTTAACAACACTTCTGAAGACAATTTACTAATTGTCAATTATGAAACAGAAAACAATCCTGTTTTAAAAGACACTCAAATAATTGTTTCAGATGTTACTACAACCGTCTACATCAAGTCAATTGATGGAAATAAAAAATCTAAAGTTATAATCACATTAAAAGACAATGAAGGAAATGTTTTATCAAACAAAGAACTCACCATAGTTCTAAACGGCGAAATTTTAACTCAAAAAACTGATGAAAATGGAACCTCTACAGTAGAAGTTGCCATTACAAAAGCAGGAACCTATGATTGTGTTGTCAGCTTTGCCGGTGATAAAAACTACAAATCCTCAATTGCAGCATCAAAAGTTGTTGTTAACAAGAAAACAGCAAAACTTATCGTGAAAAAAGCAACTTTCAAAGTAAAAGCTAAAACCAAATCTTACTCTGTTACTTTAAAAGATGCTAGCACCAGTAAGGTATTAGCTAAAAAACAAGTCACCATTAAAATCAATAACAAAACCTACAAAGCTACTACCAACTCCAAAGGTGTTGCTAAAATAAATGTGAAACTGACTAAAAAAGGAACATATAAGGCTACCGTAACCTTTAATGGAGATTCCTTCTATAAGAAAGTTTCAAAAACTGGAACAATAATTATTAAATAAGGAGATTTAATTATCTCCACTTTTTTTATTTTTTTATTAGATACATTTCTAACAATTAAAACATATTTATCGTTAATTAAATTAAAAGTAGGGTTTTTATTTTAATTTTATTCATCGTATTTTTCATTAACATTATGATTATTGAAAATTAATTTAATTTTATCTCGACCATATACATCAAACAATTCCCAAAAGTAAATTTAAACCATAAAATAAATTCTGTAATGTTAATTTAGAAATTTCACAAAAAATGGGATTAATCTTTAAGTTTAATTATTAATTTGCGGTGTTATTGTATTTGTATTGTAACAGTTGCCTCCATTCAAGAAGGGTATTACATTAGAAAAGGAAAAGAAATAGTGTAAAATTTAAAATGAAATAAATATTTGATTTTCTAGCTACAAGAAAAGCTAGAAAGTTCAAACATTAGTCCTCTCATATAGGTACAAGTCATTGAAGACCCGTATTTCAGTGAAGTTCTGCAACTCATACAGTCTGGACGACGCTATATAATACGATATATCGGCTTGATCGATTGCTGACTGGTTACGTGAGACAAGACCCATAGCGTTATCTCCATACAACCAAAGGTATGCCCTTTGATTGTAAACTCCAATTTTCACGTCAGGATTATCAGGATTCAATTCATGTATGTAGTCTATCACTTCCTGATGGGAATTGAATCTGTCTGTCTGCTCATATGTCATAGTAAATGCAAATCCTTGAATTGCAAATAGAATAATCAATACAATCGGAATTACATTCTTGTTGATTTTGAAATTAATTTGGATATTGTCTACAGCTTTCAATAGGAAGAATATAACGGCAGGCATTGCTGGAATTATGTATCTAGTTACTTTAATATTGTAGTTTGAATAGAATATCAGGTTTGAAAGAAGCCACATCATCATCAGAATTCCTATCTTGTGCTTCGAGTCTTGACCAATATAATAGAATGCAAGCATGACCATGAATATTGTAATCAGAGGACTTACATCGCGAACTATTAACACTGATAGAATCAACAATATCATCGGAAGTTTTTCAATCCTTTTCAGATTTGTTGTATTGTTCATAACCCAAATTCCTGCACCAACAACAAATATTGCTATAACAGCCCAAGAAAGTAATGTAGGGTTTTTAATTATTGGATTAGCGCTGAACAGAGTATTGGAATTTGATATGAAATTAGGCAGTTTTTCCAGATAATAAGTTATGCTAGGGTTGAATGCAGGGTCTGAATAGTATCCTGATTCTCCAGTGGCCCTATTTACCATCTGGTGACCTGCTTCAAATTGACCATGGCCCATAGCTACAACAACAGCTAAAATTATTATACCAATGACCGCTCCAATTATGAAAGCTTTTTTGATATATTTCTTATCTTCTTCATGTATTTTGAATCCTTTTTGATAGATATAATAAAGAATAAGAGGAGGCAATGTTAATACAACACTGTATCTTGTGAAAAATCCTAAAACAAATATCAAGCTTGCATATAGGTAAAATTTAGGATTCTCATCAATAGCGATTATGCCGAATAGTATAAGCCAAATTGTGAAACTAACAGCCGGAATGTCTAAAGTACCGTTTGCAAGCCAGACCAAATTTAGGGAAAGTGTTGAATAAACGATTACTCCTGTTAAGCTGTAAATCTTATTGAAATATCGTCTGAGGAGGAAATAGAGTCCAATATTACCTATAATTGCAAGCACTCCAGTTACAATATAGATTGCTACTGTATCAACCAATCCAAGTCTAAATAATATTGATGTTAAAAAGCACACTGTCGGCGACAGGAAAATGTTTTCTGCAGCGCATCGGTTTATTCCAGTATAATAAAGAGCATTTACAAGATATACATATACATCAGAACAAGTCACTCCAACCTTGAGGTTGAAATAGATGTAGTGTATAACAAGAAGTGTGCTAAAGAGTATTAAAAATACTAAAAAATATTTGTCCCTTTTATCTAACTTAAATTCCTCAAACATCATTATTATTTCTTTTACACTTACTATTTAATTATTTCTTAAAATAATATGGCTGATGCAATAATGTTGAGTATTAATAAAAATAGAAATGTTGCACTACAATATCTATAAAGTAGTACAAATCAAAAAAAATATAATTAATCCAATAATCCATAGAGTTCTGGAATTACCTGTTCAAATTTAACTCCATACTTGTGGTTTTCATCGCCGATGGTTTTTTCAATTGCTCTTTTTGTAAATTCACCGGCAATCTTTGCTGCCTGTGAAGGGGATTTGCCAATCATGGTTGATCCTACAAATGCTGAAGCGAAAACATCACCGGTTCCATGGGACACGTAGTCAATCTTATCATTGTATACGATTTCACAGGATGATTCATCTTTATCTAAAACAATCATTCCCAGTTCGTTTTGCCTGTGTGTATCTCCTTTTAATATCACATGCCTTTTTGTAAATGCGGAAAGCTCATTTGCCATTTCCAGCATTTCCTCTTTTGTGAATTCCTCTTTCCAAGGCTTGTGCAATATGTAGCAGGCTTCGGTTGTATTTGGAAGGATAAAATCTCCTAATTTGCATAGCTCACCCATCTTATCAGCGAATTCCTGATCGAATCCATTATAGAATTCACCATGGTCTGCCATTGCCGGGTCAACAAATACTAATCCTCCAGGCTTTAGTCTGGAGTCAATGATTTCTTTAATGTAATCAAGCTGTTCTATTGATGCGATGAATCCTGTATATATGGCATCGAAATATATTTCTTCTTTCTCCCAATGCTTTCTGATTTCAGGAAGGTCTTCTGTTAAATCTCTAACTGTGAAGTCTGTAAATCCTGCAGTATGAGTGGATAAAACTGCAGAAGGAAGAATTGCAGTTTCAATTCCAAAAGCGGAAACAATTGGAAGCGCAACAGTTATTGAGCATTGACCATAACATGAGATGTCCTGAATTGTTAAGATTTTAGTTGTTTCATTCATTTTTTCAACCTAATAATTAATAAATTTTATAAAAATCTTCATTCATAATATATAGCAAGTGTTATATATAGTTTTGTAGTATTAAAATGTACATTTTGCCACATTTTTTCCTAATTTCAATCATCTAAAGGCTTTTCGGCTGTTCCAAATTTCTTTAGTCGATTTAAAGCCACTTCTTTTTAGTGATTTTGGATTAAATTCATTTATTATATTAACTACCTTTTCAATAGAGTTTTCACTGTCTTCTAGAAGACTTGTATCGTTTTGAGGTGCCAAATTTTCAAATGCCTCGGGGATTTCATCAATCTTTACAATTGGAATGTTCAATGTTTTGGCCAAATCCACACTGCCATGGGTTTGGTGGAAACCTTCAATTTTTAGCGATGGAATGTTAAAAACGCCCGCTTCAATTGTCATGCCCATGCCTGCAGCATAGATGAGCTGTGATGCGGCATTCATAAAACTTAACAAATCAACATATTGGGGCAAGACCTTGATTCTTGAGGATGAAACTAGTTTTTCAACCATGTTCCTGTCGAATCTGTAAGGAGCAATCAATACGTTGCGGTCGAGTTTTTCAATGGATTTTATCAAGGGGTCTATGTCGCCATCCTTCAGGTCTCCCCCAAGAACAACCAAAACAAAATCTTCCATGCCATATTTGGCATAGATTTCCTCCTTATCAATTAAATTGTTGTCCCTGATATAGTCATCGACATATTTCGCCATTGGATAGCCGTTGATGTTCACTACATTGTCGAGTTTATAATTATTCTTTAGATATTCCTTGTATTCTTGTGATGGAACAGTGACAAGATTTGCTTGGGATATGACTTCAATAGGATTATATATGTCCTGTTCGATGTGTATGACAGGGATTCTTAATATATTTGCAGCCACAATTGATTTTCTAACATCTCCAGCATTCCCTGCAGTTATCAACAGGTCAACATTCTTTCCCCTGAGAGCGTTGAAGGACTTTAAGATATCCCTTGAAATTAGATAAACAAGTTTTGGCTTTGAATTCTTCTTACCTCTTCTGCCTTCTCCAATGTAGTATAGCTCATCGCAATAGGGTTTTAGGAAATCCTTTGCAGATTCTCCATGATAAAGGCCAATCATCTTATTTATCTTGAAGTTTAGTTTATTTTCCTTTTCCAATTCCATTAATCTTTCGATAATGGGAATAAATGTCTTGGCAGGTGTGATTTCGCCTGCAAGGGCTATATTTTTAGATATCATCAGTTGAACCTCTTAAATTTTTAATGATAATGCAGATACCAATCAAATAGAATAGCCAAACTACTATATCTGTCGGTCCTGTTTCAATCCATATAATGGTCTGTGCAAGTAAAATTCCATAAAATGCACTTGTAACTCTTTTTTTGTGATTCTGTATGGCATGCAATGTTTTTAAAATCAAACCCAATATAAACATCTGTATAATCATTCCGATTATTCCAAAATCAAGTATGGCGGGACCGAATATGGTGGCAGTGATTGAATGTTCCCTCCCGGTTGTAACATTTCCGACTATGACTCTTGGATCGACATGTGTGAAAAATCCTGTTAAAGTAGAGTAGAAAAGACTTCCACCTGTTTGAAACTGATTCTGGATAGCAGTGGAAAATATATCCAATGTAAATGCAGCCCTATGTGACACCAGCTCCAGCGGGTTTAAGGTCCAATGCTGCCAGCTGATGGCTTGGACAGCTATAAATCCAACCACTATAAGAACGACCGCAATCGATATGATAGCCAATAAAATGTATTTGAAGTCAATATCTCTTGTATAGTACAATGTGATTAGAGCGGATAGCATTATTGCAATTGGAGTTGTCCTGTAACCTGTCAGGACAAACAGAAATGCACCTACTAACAATAAGATATAATGGGATTTTCTGTTGTATTTTGCAAGTAGGATATTGATGAACGGCATGAATATTATATATGAAACAAGCCAAATTTTGGTAGTTGCCCTAGCTTTCAATGTTGCAGAAAAAAGTGGAATGCCTCCCAGATAGACAAGATTGACTATCTGCAGGATTATTCCAAATAAAACCAGTCCCACTAGAATCAATTCGTTTTTTGAATACTTTTCGAACAATGATAATTTTTGGGGATTTATTGAATTTTTATTTGGCAAGACAAATTTATTTTTCATCAGATAATTGCTGGCATATATTCCCAAGATAAAAAACGAAAGCCCCACTGCAATATATATGTATAAATCCATATTTGGGGCAGGAATCTGCTTGTAAAAATACCACATAGGCATGGCAATTAATATGAATAGGATTACCAATGCAACAATGATTAACGGATGGAACAAATCAAATAGCTTATCTTTAAAATTGAAATTCATAATAATCCCTTTTTTAATTGATTATTAATATGTTTTAACTATTATAATAATCTTATTTTAAAAATTCAAATTTTAAATTTCAACTCCTCCATATCTATATCACCGTATATGTCTTCATCCAGCCAATGACTTTTGCATGCTACATGATCAAGCAGGACACATTGTGGTGGAATAGATAGGTTAGATGATTTCCAACCTCCTGAGATTAAGTTCAATACGCATGTTATGCCAATGATTCCCAATTCATGTTTATCTTCCTTTTTGGCTCCCTTAAATGCAGTCGATTCATGAGAAACAATGTAGACTTCATGGTTGGGATACTCCTTAGAAATCTTGTATACATTGCATTTTGGATTGCAGAATGTGCAGACATATCCCAGTCTTTCCTCTTTTGCCCTGCATTTCTTATTGTTTGCATTCATGCATCCAGGTAGGATTATAGCTTTTCTCTGTCTTTTCTCATATTCGTCCTTGAATATCCTGTTCATTATCTCGGCTCCAAGCATGTTCAAGTGATATTCAAGTTCATGTCCATGATAGAAAATGACGTCCTCCTCCATTAGATGGCTGTTTCCATTATTTTCAAGATATTTTTCTAAGTCAGATGTATATTCCCCAAGATGCTTGCCGCTGTTTTTGCAAAACCATTTGGTTAAACTAAGGCAATCCTCCAGATTATGTGTAAAGTTTCTGAAATGAGGAATTTGATCCATATAATCTCCGGTAGCCTCCAGAAAATTAATTAGCAAATCCAAATTTTCCTGAGTTAGTTTTTCTTCATTTTTCTTGAAAGGCTTGAATAGGAATTTTGTTAATAGCTTTCCTCTAAGTTCATCGATGAATGGTTTATCCTCTGGAAAAGCTCTTCGATATTCAGCCAGATTTGCTAAGGCCTGATGTATATTGCTATCTAAATCTAAAGCTGTTGTTCCATATAGATACCAGTAAACACCAATGCATAATGCTTCAAGGGATTCTTCATCATTTTTAAAATTGAATTCTTGAGCGTAATCAATGAATTCATCTCCAAAAACTTTCACTCTTGTATAATAATCATGATTTAATTTGTAAGGGAAAATGCTTTCATCTCCTATTGAAAAAATTATTTTATTCCACCTTCACACATTCAAGAAGAAATTTAGCATGCTCTTCAGCCTCTTTAAAGAAATTATCCAGTGAACTTTTAGGGATATCATCATATTTTGCACAGATTTCCAGTAGAAGATATATTGGAAAGCTGTAATATTCCTTGGCCAATAGTTTAGGATTTGAATCCTTTTTGATAATTCCTTTTTCCTTTAAGATGGTGAAAAATCCGTTCCAGAATACCAATGGCTTTACTAGTATCTCATTTTGGAAAAATAACCTTATGTTCTCATTGTAATGCATTTGGATAAAAATCAGTTTCCAGATTTTAAGGTTCCTTTCGTTCAACAGCATTTCCTTTATTGCTTCAGATCCCTGATGATAGAACAATTCGGGGTTTTCGAGTAATATCTCATTGTCCATACTCAATACAAATTCCTTACTGTTGAGCAGCTCATCATATTTGAACAAGTCAGTGAAATATTCAAATATGTCCATTAAAATAGCTTCTTTTGATGAATAATGACTATATATTGAGCTTTTTTTTATTCCTACTTCCTCTGCTATTTCCCTGAGTGAAACAGAATCATAACCTTTCTTTGAAAATAAATCCAGCGATACATCAAATATCTTTTCTTTAGTATTCATGATTACCTACCTACCGTTCGTTAGGTATACTATTCAATTTATCATATATAAAATTAACTGAAAAAAAGAAAAATAAAAAAATAAAATGAAACAATTATCTAGATTCTTCAATCCTTTTCTTGATAATTGCAACATATAAATTGTCTTTATACTTGAAGTTTTGATTGAAGTAATTGTCACGGTCTTTAAATTTTAAGGCTCCGTTCGGAGGCAATTGAATTAATAAGTCGTAAGATTCCTGCAGGTTTCCAACTTCGTATGCACATGCAGCCTTAATCAGTTTAATTCTCTTATAGAGATTTTGTTGTTCTTCAGTTCCAGTCTTACCAGTCATCGCTGCAAATGTTTTGATACCTGCGACCAAACCCGAACCGGTATGTGAACCAATTCCCTTTTTATATACGATGTGCTCAAGCTGTAAAAGCCTATCGCAGTTTCTTAAGCATCCCTCATAATCGCCTATCACCATGAATGAAATCAATCCCCAGTAGCAATTTGATTGGAATTGTCTCCAATGGTCGTATAAACCAAAGTACATCATTTTTGGCACGCCTTCCATTACATACTGTGAAACCCATTGGTCAAAATACATGGCTGTCTTCCTGTATTCCTCCTCACATCTGGATGCTTCGAATACATCTTCTATAGGACAGAATTGCTTTGATATCTTATTGATAACCTTTTTTTCTTTTTTCAGAAATTTTGTGTTTGGACCATCAAAAACTTCCGGTTGCACTGGTGTTTGAACAGTTTGTGTTTCAGATTTTGGCTCATTTGCATCCAAATTGTTTCCGCAGTTTACGCAGAATGCTGTTTGCGCGCTGTTTTCATGACCGCAACTGGCACAGGTAATCATTTCACTTTCTTGGGCGTTAGTTTCATCATCCTCTTCTTCAACATCAGTTTGTTCTTCTTGTGGTTGGTCGTCCATTTTTGTTCCGCAGTTTACGCAGAATGCAGTTTCTGCAATGTTTTCATGACCGCAACTTGGGCAGGTTTTCTTTTCGCTTTCTTGCGTATCCTCTGCAGCTTCCTCATTAACAAGTTCTTCTTCATCAGCAACTTCAGGTTCTTCGACTTCTTCCTGTGCTTCAGTTATATCATCACTTTGCTCCCCCGCATTTTCCTGTATTTCCTCCTGTTTTTCTGGTTCTGGTTCTTTTGGGGTTGCATCTGATAGTTCATTTCCACAATTTACACAAAATTTCGTATCTACATTATTATGGAATCCGCATTGCGGGCATATTTTGGATTCATTTGATACGGCATTTTCTATATTATTTCCGCAATTTACACAAAATTTTGTATCATCATTGTTTTTAAATCCGCATTGTTGACATACTTTCATTTTACTCGCCTCAAAAAGGGGTTTAATTAAGACTATTTATATAAACTATTGGTATTATACTTTATGCACTATATATTCAAATCTAATGAAAATTAAAAATAAATAATAAATAATAATACGATAAAGATTAACATGGAAAGGGTGCCGGACATGTCTGATGATGATAAATACTTGAATGGAGAATTATTGATTAATGCACGCAAACCCGAAGGGGAATTGGGCAGTGAGTTGATTGACATGATGAATGAAAATCATGAAGGCCTTGCCCAATGGAGTTTAAGCCATTTGAACATATCCAAAAATGATGTTGTTTTAGATGTAGGATGTGGCGGTGGAGTAAACATCGAAAGATTTTTGAAAATGACGGAAGCCAAAGTATTCGGCATAGATTACTCCAAATTAGCAGTTGAGAGATCTGTTGAGTTAAACAGAAAAGCCATTGATGAAGGCAAATGTGAAATTATTCAAGGTTCCGTTTCAAATTTGCCTTTTGAAGATGATAGCTTTAATATTGTCACCGCTTTTGAAACCGTTTATTTTTGGCCGGAATTTGAAAATGATTTAAAGGAGATTTTAAGAGTCTTAAAAGATGGAGGAATATTTTTTATAGCCAATGAAACAGTTCCTAATGAAAATGATAGTCGTCAAAAGGATCTTATTGAATTATTGGACATGAACCTATATTCTGAAGATGAATTTAAAAGATACTTGCTTGAAGCTGGTTTTTTACACGTTACATGTTTCACTAAAGACTCGAAGGATTCCTTTACGGGTGATGATGCAGATTGGATATGTGTCATTGCCAAAAAATAGAGACTTGTTTTTTAAAAAAGTATATTATGATTAACACACAAATATAATAATTGTTATATTATTGAATTGGATGGAATGTTATGAATATTGAGAAATTAGTAGGCAATACACCAATGATTAAGATTAATTATGAATATGAAGGAAAATTACAAAGTATTCACACCAAACTTGAATATTACAATTATTCCGGAAGTATCAAAGATAGGATTGCTTTATATATAATCCAAAAGGAAAGGGAAAATGGCAACTTAACCGAAGGTCAAGCTATTGTTGAAGTTACAAGCGGAAACACTGGCATAGCCTTTAGCGCCATGGGTGCACTTTTGGGCCATGAGGTGCATATATTCATGCCGGATTGGGTTTCCCTTGAAAGAAGAAAGCTACTTTCAATGTATGGTGCTCATGTTCATCTCGTATCCAAGGAAGATGGCGGATTCAAAGGAGCTTTACAACTTGCCGAAAAATTTGCAGAAGATAATGATGCATTCAGACCGCTCCAATTTGATAATAAATTTAATGTAGAGGCCCAATATAAAACAACAGGTCAAGAAATCATCGATGCATTTCCAGAAGTAAATGCTTTTGTCTCTGGCATCGGGACAGGCGGAACTCTTATGGGCATTGGAAAGAGATTAAAGGACAATAATCCATCATCAAAGATATTTGCCCTGGAACCGTCCACACTATCCATCCTTAAGATGGGAATGGAAGAGGGATCCCACATGATTGAAGGCATTGGTGATGACTTCATTCCAGGAATAGTCAATCAGGATTTGATAGATGACATTGTATTGATTGATGATTTGGATGCAATAAACATGTCCAAAAGAATTGCTAAGGAATTCGGTCTTGGAATCGGCATTTCCAGTGGAGCCAACTTTCTGGCCAGTGTTTTAATGAATGATGATCAGTACAATATAGCTACTGTTTTTCCAGATGACAATAAAAAGTACATTACCACAAAACTATCTGAAAGTGTAGATGAAGACCCTGAATTGCTTTCAAACAAAATAAGATTGATTGATTTTGAAGTAATCTAAATTTTTCATTCAAAGTGAATATAATGGCTAGAAAAAAGGCAAGCTTACATAAAAAAGACAACAATAAAAGGAAGAGTGGCTCTGATTATATTGCACTTGTTTTGAGAGTCATATTTGTTATATTAAAGGTGTTGCTGGATATTATTATATTCATTTCAAGATATATCGCAAACAAAATATTGGAAATTCTGGACGAGGATAATAAAAAGGAATCAAACATCCAAATTGGGAATTTCAGGATTTCCATGAAAAGTATTTTAATAATAGCAATAATCCTGCTGGCCGTTTTTCTAATAGCCTTGGCAATCCCGAACAGCGATACATCCGATAATCAGACTGCTGCGCAAACTATACAATTGGGAAACAACAGCATTGGCTACGTGGAAAAGGAAGGTCCCTATGGAAATACAAGCTCTCCAATTAAGATTGCATATCTTGTAGGGGTCCATCCCCGTGAAAGCGGTGCCCATAGCCTGATGCTGGATGCATTCAACCAAAAACAAGAAAACTTAAGCTATTGCTATTATATCTACAAGGTAAATGTAACCTCAGATTCAAGCGATTTTTCACAAAGTAGAATGAACGGGCAGCTATTGGCTCAGGAATTCGCCGTGCCGGACATGATAAACGAATCATTTAATTTGGTTGTTGACTGCCATTACAGCAATGGGGCATGGGGAGTTTCTAGATTTGTTTTCACACCAGTAGAAAACAATACTCAATCCTACTCAATTGCTCAGGATATGGGCGATAATTTTGATTGGCTGAAATATTATCTTCCGCCGAATCCTAGCAGCCCAGAATATGTTACAACTCCTTTAAATGAAGGAGGAGTTCCGGCCATCATCTATGAGGCATACACTGAAGATGACAATAATGATACTCTTGAACATGACATTCAATTGATAGAGTTTATTGACAATTGGAATTTTAAATAAATCATGTGATATTATGGATAACAAGGAAAAAGTGATTGAAGCATTCAGAAACTCCGAAGACCCACTAAACGCTAAAGCGGTGAGTGAACTTTCAGGAGTCGAGAAAAAAGAAGTGGACAAAATTATGAAAGAACTGAAAAAGGATGAAACAATCGTTTCACCTAAGAGATGTTATTGGACTTTGAAAGACTAATAATGTCTTTTTTTATTTTTTTTTTAAATCATTTTGCGAACTTCATTAAGGTTAATTTCTATAAACTGCTTGTATTTAGGATTTGCCAATATTTTATACTGTTTCTTATTGCTTTTGTCATATGCATCCTTCATCAAGCTTTGAAGCTCATCAATGTCAGTTTTCAAAACTATATCCAATTTCTTTTGTTGTTCGGGGTTCAAGTTAGCCAAGTAACCTTTGACTTTTGATTCAAATTTCAGCACAAGATTCTTGTTCTTTTTTGCAAACCTCTCAAGTAAAAATGAAGGAGTCAATGTAAAAAACTTCTCATACTGCTTAATATCATCATAAGTAATTTTATCTTCACTCATTTAACTCACCAATTACAAATCATAATGTATATTGTGCAACTTATACAAACATACGGAACTGCTTGAAGGGAAAGCGTAAATCATATAGTCAAGCTCTTCCAGGGTTATTTTCTTATTGATAATGAAAGCAAACATGTTTGCGACATTTTCAGCATTGGCAGCATATATCTCAGCACCTACAATCTGCAGATTCTTATCTACAATTACTTTTGCCTCAGCAGTCAAATCGTTTTTAAGCTCTAGCGAATAAGACCTTCCGTATCTGATAGTGTGGACATCATATTCTTCACTGTCCTGTGCAATATAGGCAGGCACTCCCACTGTTGCAATTCTTGGTATGGTATATGCAACTGCAGGAACCACAGGGTATGTGATTTCATCCGCTTTGCCCAAAAGCTCTTTTGCAAGATATTTGGAATGATGTATTGCTACTGTTACAAGTTTGGCAACACCTGTATCGGCCACATCTCCTGAAGCATAAATGTTTGGAACTTCAGTTTGCAAGTGCCCATTTACCTTAATTCCGCTTTTGGTGTATGTCAAGCCTACGTTTTCAAGACCTATATCCTCTACATTGGCCTCTCTGCCCATTGCGGCTATTACATAGTCTCCCCTTAAGCTTAATCCGCTGTCGCAATTAACGGTGAATGCATCTTCATGGGCAACATTATCTATCTTCGCTTCAGGATCCCTTAGGCTTTCATCAGAATTCATTCCTTGGACAGTGTTAAGAACCTTATCTTCAGGATTCTCAATTTCAACATCACTTGTGATTTCCTTTACGGTTTGATTAAAGTGGAATTTGATGCCTTTGCCTTTTAGGATGTCAATTACATTCTGGACATATGGCTGGTGGAAGAACTTTAAAGCCATGTTTCCTCTGACGATTACATCGGCTGTTAAACCAGCTTCAGCAAGAATTGATGCAAATTCCATTCCTACAAAACCTGCACCAATGATAATTGTGTGTCTTGGAAGCTCTGCAATATCTAAAAAGTCTGTGCTGTCGTGCAGGTATTGCTTACCTGGAATGTCAGGCTTGATGGGTTTTAAACCTGTGCATATGACTATTTTATCGGTAGTGAATTTTCTATCTCCAACCTGAACTGTATGTTCATCCAATATGACTCCCTTTCCATGTGCAACGTCCAAATCATATTCATCAAACTTGCCATCCAGGAATATGGACATTCCGGCTATGCGCTTCTGTTTATATTTCATTAAGGCAGGCCAGTCAACATCAAAATCGCCTGACTTTCCAACGCTTTCAAAGTTATTGGTTAATGCTTTTATTTCATATGGCGCATCAAGAAGTGCTTTTGAATTGCATCCTCTGTTTGCACATGCGCCTCCATATAAACTTTCTTCAACTATTAATATCTTGAGCCCTTCCTTTCTTAAAAATCGGCCCCCTTGCCATGCGGCGTTTCCACTACCAATATAAATCACATCATATTCCATATAATCACTAAGTTTAAAATTTGTCCAAAATCGTATATATAATTAAGTTTACTTTTCAAATGCTCTTTCAAAAAGTATATCTAATTAAAAATAGTTAACATATTGTAGGTGATTAGAATGGATTTTGAAAACATGAAATTTTGCCAATCCTGTGCAATGCCTATGGCTGATGATGACTTTGGAAGCCAAAAAGACGGTTCGAAAAGTGAGGATTACTGCAAATACTGTTACCAGAACGGTGAATTTACCAGTGACATTACAATGCAGGAAATGATTGACTTTTGCGTTCCAAAAACAGCAGAAGCTACTGGCATGAGTGAAGATGAAGCAAGAAAAATGTCTGAAGAGATGTTTCCAAAACTCAAAAGATGGATGAAATAATCCATCCAAACTTCTTTTTTTAGAAATTCAAGTTATCGACTGCATTGATCAGTTCCAGCATATGCTCATCCTTTACATCCTGAGGGGCGAAGCTGTATTCTTCATAGTAAAATGCAGGAATTCCATTTTCATTTAAAGGAATAGTCAAGTAAGGTCCGCTTGTTGTTGATGGCGGTGCATAATAGGTTATATTTTTACAATTTTGAGCAACCTGATTTGCATAATCTACACTTTTTCCTTCTTTAACAGGACTGAATACAAATGTTTTATATTCATATGCACCTATATTCGAATGCACATCAATAGCCAATTCGTAATTTCCATTCAATATTTCGGGATATACGTATTTTTGAGCTAGATTTTGACCGTTCTGCCTTCCTGGATTTTCATAATTGTTCAATCCATCTCCATAATAGCCGATATCTTCAGTTACGTTGATGATGTAAATGTCATAGCAGTAATTGAGATTTGTCATGTTCGGCAGTAGTTTTACAAGAGTCTTATGTGTTTCATTTTCCAATGGATGGACTCCAACGACATAAGCTATTCGTTTACCGTTAGGATTTCCAATATTCCTAATTACTTCAACAGTGCCTGAAGTTTCATTAGAATCATTCACTAGAACTTCCCTATAAATATCGTTGCTGTCAGTATTATTATCTGCACTGTTCAAAGAGATAATGGCTATGGAAAATGCAGAAATAATAATCAAAAGAATTATAATTAATATATGTTCCTTTTTAATCATTAGTTAAACTTTTATTTTTCTAGTTTATATTTTTAATTTGATTTTTGTTTCATTTTCAACTGTTTCATTAGAAACATTTATATTCCTTTACCGATATATGATAATATAAGTGATAAAATGGAAGGGGAAAACACTCAACATTTGGCTAAAAATTCACCGTTCATTGCATGGATCCACAATATCTCTTTAAATCAACAGAAATATATGAAAGCAAGGATAGAAGAGCTGGATTTTGACCATAATGTGAGATATATAATGTTTATATACGACAATCCCAATTGCTCCCAGGATGATTTGGTAAACATGTTTGGACAAAGCAAGGGAAATATTGCCAAGATATTAAAAAAATACGAGGACGAAGGATACATAAAAAGAAAAACCAATCCCGAAAACAGACGGAAATACATGTTGAATACAACTGATAAAGGAAGTAAAATCGTTCCGAAAATCAGGCAAATCTCAAAAGAATGGGATGAGCAGGTAGGATTGACAGACGAAGATTTTGAAATCAAAAAAAGACTTATGGAAATTGCTATTAAAGGCATGAAATTAGTAGAGGAAAAATAAAAGAGGGAAATAATTATGAAATTCGATTTGGAAACTGTTGTAATATTTGTTTCATTTATTACATCGTTTTTTGCAGTATTTTTATCAAATGGGATTATTATAGGGGTTCCAGCCATTGCAAGCGAATTTGCAATGAATAATGTTATTCAAAACTGGGTTCCTACAATATTCTTCTTAGTAGTTGCTGTTTTTACAGTTCCGGCAGGACAGATTTCAGGGAAATTCGGCGTTAAGAAATCATTGTTGATGGGAGTCATCGTTTATTTAATTGCATCAATCGGTGCTTGTCTTTCATTTTCAACAGAATCATTTTTGGTTTTCAGAATACTTCAGGGCGCAGGTGTTGCATTCCTAAACGTGTCTGCAATGGCAATGGTAGTCCATGCAGTAAAACCACAAAACAGAGGAAAAGCTTTAGGATTTACCGTTACAGGCGTTTATCTTGCAACTTCACTATCACCTGTGCTTTGCGGATTTTTGGTGCATAACCTGGGTTGGAGATCAATGTTCTACTTTGTAATTCCATTTTTAGTCTTATGTATTCTATTGATGGTATTCAAGATTCCAGGAGAATGGAAAACATATGAAAAGGACAAAATCGACAAGTTCGGTTCCATTTTATATGGTCTTGGAATATTGGCATTCATATATGGATTTACAACACTGACAACAACTAACGGTTTGATCCTAACCATTATCGGATTAATCATTTTAGTGATATTTGGAGCTTATGAGCTAAGGCAAAAATCTCCTGTATTCAATATGAATCTATTCAAGAACAAAAAGTTCACTTCATCAAACATTGCCGCGCTATGCAGTTACATTGCAGTAATGGTAGTCACAACAATACTAAACTATCATTTCCAATATGTCAGAGGATGGAATGCACAGATGTCCGGTTTGATATTGATTATCACACCAATAATAATGGCAATAATGGCCCCTAATGCGGGCAAGCTTTCAGACAAGATACATCCTCAGAAGCTTGCAGCTTTAGGAATGTCTATAGCTACAGTGGCTCTTTTGATATTGACCTTCCTGAATAAGGACACTCCGCTTTATCTAGTTGTTATTGCAATGATTTTGCAGGGTTTCGGAATGGGACTCTTCTCAAGCCCAAACATGAATGCTATAATGAGTTCAGTGCCTCCAAAAGATGCTCCGACAGCTTCAGCATCACAGGCAACAATGAGGACTATAGGACAAACTATGAGTCTGGGCCTTTTGACTTTGGTATTTGCTTGGGTTATGTCCAATTTGGAATTGGCCCCCCAATATGCAGGCATGATTGTTAATGCGTCCCAGATAATATGTGGAATTTGTACTCTAGCATGTATTCTGGCAGTGTTCGCTTCACTTGTTGGAATCAAATCAAAAGACAAATTCAACACTGACAGACCAAATTAAAAAAAATAGGGTTAGTTATTAATTTAACTAACTTTTAACTTATTTTTCAACGGTAATCTTACCGCTCATATGTTCAATTGTTATTTCAAAGACTTCAGTCTTATCCAACAATTTGTTTATTTCATTAACAGTATCCTCATGAGTCGGGAAGAACTTGTCTCCCAAGTGAGTTAACTTGTCTATTTTCTCATCTCTTTTTGTCAATGTCTTGATTTTTCCAAAGACAATCACACTCTTGAATGTATACCACCATTCACCATCGTTTTTAACACCTTTGTCAACAACACAATATGAAACCTTCTCATGCTTTTTTGCAGCATCCAATTTGTGGCCTTTTTGAGCTCCATGGAAGTAAATCTTTCCATCAACATATACATGGCTCATTGGAATTGCATATGGATAGTCATCATCACCCAATAGGCCGAGAACACCTCGAGGCTCATTAATCAACATGCCGATACATTCTTCAGCTGAGAGTTCCTGTTTTTTTCTTCTCATCTCCCTAAACATATTAATATATTAATTAAAACTTATTAAAATAACTACATGGCAGAATTAACTTTTAGAAATGCGAGAGAGGAAGATGTCGGTTTGATTTTGGAATTCATCAAAAAGCTGGCAGATTATGAAAAACGATTGGATGAAGTGATTGCAACTGAAGATGAATTGAAAAAATGGGTATTCGACAAAAAACAGGCTGAAGTAATCTTTGCTCTAGAAGACGGTAAAGAAATTGGTTTCGCTTTGTTCTTCTTGAGCTTTTCAACATATATCGGCAATGTCAATCTTCACCTAGAAGACCTCTTCGTCGACCCGGAATATAGAGGCAAAGGATATGGAAAGGCATTGCTTAAACAACTTGCCAAGATAGTTGTCGAAAGAGGATATGGGAGATTTGAATGGACATGTCTTTCCTGGAACAAACCAAGCATTGACTTTTATCTGTCTCTTGGAGCAGAACAGAAAGATTGGAATGTGTTTCACCTGACCGGTGATGAATTAGAAAAATTAGCTAATGAATAAATATATAACCCATTCAAATAAGAGAAAAAATTTCTCTTATTACATTACTCTTTTTAATATATTGAACATCAATTTTGCAAAAATCTTTTTGATTATGCCTAATTTTACTTCAGGTGCAAAATCATATTTAACTAGCTCTGTTTTAAACCAAAATTCCTTGTCTGCAGGAATAGGTTCATCTGTTAGCGCCATAGCTCTCCAGACATTGTAAAATATAATGTCCATAAATTTAGGGGAATGCAGTTTTTCTGAATCCATGTCCTTTCTGAACTTTTTAGCTATCTTATCAATTTTTTCTCTCTCAAGGCTGTCTTTTCCACCGCATGCAAGAGAAATTTTATATACTTTATTTACTCCCCAATGCCTTAATGTCTCATCAATGTAATTTGCCACTTTCTTCTGGCCTGCACCGGCTGTAGATACAACCACGATGGCTTTTTTTGTGAAAAATTCTGGCCTGTGATATAGATAAGCCGTATGGTCTAAGAAATTTTTAAGAAGTGCGGTTACATTCATTGCATAAACAGGAGAAGCAATTATCAGTCCGTCAGCCTCTTTTATCTTTTCCACAATAGGCATTATCAGATTTTTATGCGGGCAGAATTGCTCGCCTTTCATGATGCAATTGTAGCAACCTTTACATAAAGGAATTTCCTCTTCAAATAAATGTATTTCTTCAAAAGAACCATCTAAATTCTTTTGAACTTGCTGTACCATCATCCATGTGTTCTTCTTTCTTGGAGATCCATTAATAATCAAATATTTCATTTAAACACCCAATTGCCCTTCTTGAATCTTTTTTTCCTTATATTCAAATTTTCTGTCGAATTCTTCAACATCGTTTTCATCCACGTCAAACACGTCCGGATTTTGAAACGTTGCTTTTGTGAAATCAGGTTCAACATCATTGAATATTTTTATCATGAAAAATTCGCATTCTTCGCTTTCATCCGTTCCTTCTAGAAATATGCTGTATCTTGATGCGCTTTCAAATCCGAATCTGTGATAGTAGTTCTCATCACCTATTACAAATACATAGGGAATTTCCTTTTCGCTGATTAATTCTAGTGTATATTCAATTAGTTCAGATCCATATCCCTGATTTTGATAATTTTCATCAATTGCTATTGGTCCTAAAACCAATGCATCGATGCCGTTTCCATCATCACAAATAATCTTGCCCTTCGAATAATTGATATGGCCTATAATCTTATTGTCCTTTTCAATCACATATGCCAAATCCTTAACGAACCTTTCATCATCTCTTAAATTGTGCACTATAAAATGTTCAAAAGCTCCAGGTCGATATATATTCCAGAAGGAATTTCTAACCATGTTTTCAACGTCAAAATAATCATTTTCAGTTTCTAGTCTTATATTCATTTAATCACTCAATTTTCACAGAATCATAAATCAGATTCATGTGCTTTTGGGACTTTATGGCCAAATCATTTAGAAATTTTTCATCATCTTCAGGATAATTAATTATGAAATGTTCAATCAACAAGAACAATCCGAAATAATAGAATGACTCTGCTAGTTGTCGAGTATCGCAATCCCTTTTAATCAATCTTTTTTCTTTCATTAATTCAAATATATCCGTCCAACCGTCGATAGCATTTTCGATGATTTGTTTTTTTACATAACTTTTTATCTTTTCATTGTGATACGATTCAATTAAAAAGATCCTTGTTATTTTCATCATTTTTGCTTCGCTTAACTTAGAGATATATAAATCCAGGCCAACCTTGTAGAAATAATCAAAACTAATGTCAAGATTTTTGCCCACATTAACAAGAGGAATCTCATCTTTTGTCATTTCAAATATATAATAATCCAGTATTTCATCCAGAATGGATTCCTTGCTTTTGAAATGATTGTATATTGAACTTTCTTTGATTCCAACTTCAGAAGCAATTCGACGAATAGATACATTATCATATCCAAACTCAGAAAACAGATTTACCGAAGCATTAAAAATTTTATCCTTAGTCATATTCTCAACTAACAGTTGTTAGTTATATTAAAGTTTTAGGACAATATAAAATTAACTATCGGATTCATCTTTAATCAATTTCACAAATGAAATCAGCCCTACCAATGCAGTAAAAAGCTCAATTACTGAAGAGGAAATGTCATAGATTGCAATGAAATAGATGATATAGAATACTTCATTGACAATGAAACTCAATTTAATCCATTTAATTGATTTTAAGCAATAATTGCAAATCGTAATCTGAATTATTGCAATGATAGGCAACAAACCAATAAAACCCATTGTATTTACCATCAAACCAATGACAACAGATAAAATAATGAAAAATACAGTCCAGTTAAATGTTAATCTATCCTTATATACAAAAGCATTTCTTGTTGCTGCTATTGCCATTGTAGTAACGCCGGTCCAGGATAAAAAGAAAATGGATGATATCATCAAAACGAAAGCATTCAAAAACTGATGTTTATATGCTCTTTTCTCATCATTGACCCACATGCTCAATATGAGAAAAATACCGGCTATTAGGGATATTACATTTCCAATTATGATGTTTAACGGCAAATTCATTATTAATTTATATGAATTTAAACATTTAAATAGTTAAAGTTAATTAAATTAGAATAATGGATATTACAGCTAGTGAAATGAAAGAATCAATAGAAAGAATTTACAAAAGACTCGATAAAGTCTCTCCAGTAGATTTTGATTGCGGGAAACTTTGCGGTGAAGTCTGTTGCGTATTCGACAGTGAGGAATATCCAAATGATGAGCTTGCGCTTTTCCTTCTTCCCGGCGAAGAGTTGATGTATGAGGATTCGGATGATTTTGAACTATACTATATAGATGCAAGGGAACTTGAATTTCCGCATTCATGGAAAGGCGATGTTTGCCTTGTGAAATGCAAAAATCCTCCTAGATGTGACCGATCAATAAGGCCCATACAATGCAGGACATTTCCATTAGTTCCACATATCACCAAAAGGGGCGAATTCCATCTAGTCTTGGATGACTCCGAATTTCCATATAAATGCCCAATCATCGAAGAAAACATTGCCTTTAGAGACGATTTTTTAATTGAAACATATAACATCTGGAGGATTTTAATTGAAAATCCATTGGTTTATGATTTTGTTGACTATGATTCCAGAAAGCGAGAAAACAGAAAAGTTGATTTTGAAATCGTAATCTAGAAAACTGCAAAATAATTAATAATTCAATGAATTAAATGACATGTTTTTATAATAAACATTAATTTAATAATATCTAATTTTAAAAATATCCGTATGACAATAAATTTCTAAAAAAGTAATCCCCAATATGTAGATAGCCTTACAGTTTCCAATCAATCTCTTCCAAGTTGTTTTCCTTAAGATATTCATTGGCCAGTCTGAAATGATTGCAGCCAAAAAAACCTCGTCTTGCAGAAAACGGAGAAGGATGGGAAGTTATTAAAACCAAATGCTTTGGATTGTCTATCAGTTCCTTTTTCTTTTCAGCTTGCTTTCCCCAAAGCAGATAAACGATAGGCTGGTCCTGTTTGTTCAGAATCCTGATAACATTATCTGTGAATGTTTGCCATCCGCATTTGCTGTGTGAGTTTGCATTGCCCTTTTCAACAGTCAAAACAGTATTGAGCAGAAACACGCCTTCACGAGCCCACTTTTCAAGACATCCTGATTCTGGAATTGAGTATGAGAACTCTTCATTGATTTCCTTGAAGATGTTTTTAAGTGATCTTGGTATCGTTCTTCCGTCAGGTGTTGAGAATGCAAGTCCATGGGCCTGTCCTGGTTCATGATATGGGTCCTGGCCCAAAACAACAACTTTAACACTGCTTAATGGAGTCAACTTAAATGCATTGAAAATGTCTTCATAGGGAGGATAGACAGTTTTTGTTCTATATTCCCCATCTACAAATTCATTTATTTTTAAAAAATAATCCTTTTTAAATTCTTCCTTAAGCGCCAAATCCCAATCATTGCCTATCATAATAATCTTAATTGTTCAATTCCTTTAAACGTTTGATTAGCTCATTTTTATCCTTGCTATTGCTGATATTACTAATGCCAGATTTTAAAATGTCGATTTCACTGCCCTTATCATTCTGCAGGCTGTAAATATCAGCAAGCCCAATATATGCTTCGCTGGATTCTGGCATGATGACTATTGCCTTTTTAAATAAAGGTATGGCCTCGTCGAATTTCTCAGACATCATCAGATTCTGGGCTTTATCAATTAGCACGGACACTTCTTTTGTTTTGTCCATCTCTTTTTTTAGATACTCGGGAGTGTCCCTTTTCTTTTTTGCTTTCACATTGTCCAAAGCGTCAAAAATTCTATCTGCTTCAGACTTGTCAAAATTATCTCCCACTTCTCTTTTGGACTTTTCATCTTCTTTTTTAAATATCTTGTCAGTTAATCCCATAATACTAATATGATTTTTAAAATAAAAAAAGTTAAGTGTATTGGCTGATGAACTTGATTATTTCATCGACACATTGCTGCTGTTGACTTTCAGCAGAAATGCTGGCCTGCCCGTCACCGGATTGAGGGCCGTAGTATCCAAACTGGGCATGGTTGCCCCCTTCAATTATGAATTCGGTGAAATTACCTTGAATTAAAGATTCTGTCTTGTTGTAATTTTCCATATTCAGAACTGTATCGTTTGAGCCATATATTGATAATGTAGGTACAGTGACATTGTTGCTCGGATATGCTGCAAACAATATCAGCCCATCAGTTGAATTGGAGTGTGCAGCATAATCGGCAGCCATAACCCCTCCCAAGGAATGGCCTGAAACGAAATAATGTTCATAAGTGGAATTGTTAATTATTGAATCCGCACTGTCCTTGCCGAGAAATGCCAAATTGAATGGCATTTCAACTATATAGCAATCCACTCCCTGGCCGGCAAGCTGCGTAAACATTGGCAAATAGGAAGTGTATTCCACTTTAGCTCCAGGATAGAAAATTAATGCAGTATCATTTCCATATCCATCCAATAGTAAACCATTGGACGTTTTAACGACACTGACATTGTCTGTTCCATTCAAGTAATCAGTAGCAGTCGGCTCTGCATGCTGATAATCAGATAGATATATTCCAATAGCTATTGTTAGTATGATTAGAATTATAATAGATATTTTTAGTTTTTTACCCATAAAATCACTATAAAGCAAACAATGCAAAACATATGAACAAAATGAAAATACAAAGACAGCATGCAACTTTGCTTGATCTGTCATTGTTATTATTGGCCATGTTTGGATTATTGAAAGAAGTTGTCTGGATTCTATACATCTCTTCATTCTTATATACATCAATCAACTTCACTGCGACCCAAACAGACCGGATAATGCCTATGAACATGATTAGCATTGCAAGAAGTGAATAAAATCCAGTTATATTTGAAATAAATACGTTTCCATATAATCTATCGGCAATTAGATATATAAACCATGGCAGCTCATAAAGTACGCCTTCCAAAATCCAATTCTTATTATTGTACTTTGTACCGATGTAGATGAATCCAACTCCATTTATATACATTATAATGGAGAAGATTACCCACCATGATTTTTTAATCTTATCAAAAGCATTCATATTATTCAATCAAATTTTTATTATTTGTTTCTATTTTGTCGACAACTTTCTGACCTTCATCAGCCATATCAGAGAACATGTTGATTGTTTCTTTCATCTTAGGAAGTGCTTGTTGCTTATATGTGCTTACATCTTCAATTGCCTGAATAGCTTCAGCAAATGAAGCTTTCAAGACATCCGGGGAAATCATGGTTTCTGCACTGTGCTTTTGGATTTCACTTCCCTGTTCCTTAAGCATGTGCGAAGTTGTCTCTATGATGTTTTCAGTGGTTTCGTTCAGGATATTTATTTTATCCATAACTATTTTTTGGTCATACAATGCACTTGCAACCATTACACCTGTTCTTAAAGCTGAAACAGTCACGTTCTTTGCCCTGTTAACTCCACGAATAAGTTCCTTGTTGTTTCTTCTAATTACATTAAGGGAAACTATTCCCTGTTGGTTTACAACAATCATCTGTTGCATATCCATGATTCTTTGCCTTAAAGGGAACAAAATCTCTTCACGTACAATGGCTATCTTATTTTCATCGACACCATTAATCTCAGCTTCCTGAATTTGAGCTTCGATTGATTCATCCATCTGTTTACCGAGTTCAATATCGGCCATCAGCTTATTTGTAACTTCCCTTAAGTAGTTCTCTTCACTTAAAAGAGTGGTGTTGTCATTCTGCAAGACTTTGCTGCTGTTGTCAAGTGATTGGATGATATTGGAAATGGCCACTTCCGCCTTTTCATATTTTTCGAAGTATTTCCTGACAGGATGTAAAAGATTGCCCAATACTCCTTTTTTGGCAAAGTCGACCTTGCTTGGATCCAAATCTTTCATTTGTCTGTCCAGTTCGGATAATTTCTCCCCAATATTGTCAGCGTCTTTTCCGCCTTTGGACAAATCAACAAATCTTGTTGCCAGCATCTCATTTCTGGAAGCGGATTTGGACATGTCAGTCATACCAAAGTTTTCTATTGGCTTCAGGATATTTTCCCTTTCCTGAGGGTTGTCTAAATCAGCTTCAAAAATGGCAACAGCATTTTCGCTTGCCTGATTTTTTATATTGGAGTTTTCTAATTTCTTTTCTTCCTCTTTCATAGAGGTTTCCACATCACTTTTGATTTCATCTATATCTAAAGAGAATTCTGCCATCGTATCACCTTAATTTAAAAAATCAATACTACTTTGATCTATTGTTGAATTAAACTTTTCTACTACTTCACCATCTTTAATTATTTCCACAACTACATAATCGGGATTTGGCATTATATAAGTTGTATAATGACCAAAACTAAGCGCATAATCACTATCATAATAAATGTCTTTTAATGTTTCTATTTCATGACCTATTTCACTACCATTCCTATCGTAATATGTTGTTTTAACATTATATCCGCTTAAATCGGAGGGAACCTTGTTAAAAATTGCTTTAGTATAGAGAGTATATGAATTTCTACTATAACTATCACTATCCCAACCACCAACCCCCGTAATTGTCAAATCGACAACATGTTCAACTGTATTGCCGGAATTATCATTTCCATCTCCACCCAATCCAAAACTAAGCAGAATAACGGCACCAACAATAATGATAACAACAATTAAAATCAAAAAAATCTTTCCGTTTGTAAATATACTGTCTTTATTTTTAATATTGGTAGGTTTGGAGTTATCTGTTTGGAAAAAGTCATGTCCGCATTCAAGACAGAAATGCGCTTCATCAGGCAATTCCTTTCCACAGTCAGGACAATATTTAGTCATCTTAAACACCTAATATTCCTTTACAGATTCAATTAAGTTTTCCATATCATCTAATAAAATCTCAACATCATCTTCAGATTGGCTTTCGGAACTGATGTTGATTACCAGTTCGTTTGTCAATTCCTCAATCTGGTCAATGATGGTTTTCATGTTCCCAATTTTATTTTCTATTTCTTCTTGAATTCTTGGCGTATCTTCAACTGCCAAATCAATAATGGTTGTAGCCGCATCGACCTGCTTGTAAAACAATTTATGGCAGCTATCGACCATTGTAATAAACCTGTCATAGGTTATTTGTGGCGGTTCGAATCGTTTTTTGATTAGATCCCTAACAACACCTTCCTTAACATCATACAATACTTTCAGATTATTGATTTCAGTTTCATATCTTTTCAATGAAGGAATTCCCTTATTTGCTTCCGCTTGTTGGGAGACAGTAACTTTCGGCTGTTTGGATTGCTTAGAAACGTCAGGCTTAGGTGGAGGACTAGTCTTTTTAGATTTTTTCTCATAGCTTTTCAAATTGAATATGTAATATGCGTAAGCTAATGGCAATATAAACAATACCAGAAGTATTATTAGAAATACAGTATGTTTAGCAACGATTACGGGACCTGCCAAACTAATCAAGATTAAGTAATATAATGCAAAAATCCATGGAATGGATTCATGTACATACAGCACATCCTCCATGTTTCCAAATCCCCTTTTCAATCTAATTCTAGCTGCCGCTTTAGATTCCGGAGCATATTGGATTATTTCATCATCACTTAAAATACCTTCTCTTGGTTCAATAACGAAATTCACTTTCGATAGGGTTTCAACACAGTTTATTGACTGCCCTTCGCTGTCATAAGCTTTGGAATTTAAAAACTTCAATGGTGTCGTAAGTCTTTTAATCTCCTGAGCCTTTTGATTCTCACTAGCCATTTGCCAAGTCTCCAAGAATTTTGTATTAATATATATTAAATTATTGCTTTTTATAATTTTGTATTTATCTTGTTACTAACTTTCAAATTCCTTTTCAAGCAGTATCGTAACCGGCCCATTGTTTAACAAATCAACTTTCATGAAGGCTCCAAAAACTCCTGTTTCAACACCGACATGTTCTCTGCACTTATCGGCGAAGTAACCAAACAATTCTTCGGCCTTATCTGGTGCTAATGCCTTATGAAATGATGGCCTGTTCTTTTTTGTATGGGCATACAATGTGAATTGGGGAACCAACAGCAATTTGGCTCCAATGTCTATGGTGGATTTGTTCATCCTGCCGTTTTCATCTTCAAATATTCTCAGCTTAGCCAGTTTTCGAGCCAGGTAATCGGCTTCCCTTGTCGTATCGTTCTGGCCAAATCCAACCAGAACCATTAATCCTTGCTCTATCTCGCCAGTGATTCTGCCTTCGACTTCAACGCTTGCATGGGAAACCCTTTGAACAACAAGTTTCATCTGTTTACTCCTTATAGTTAAGACTTTCTAGAACTTCATCCGTGGTTTCTCTGACAACACCTGCAGCTTCCCTAAACTCCTGACGCTCAAAATCATTCATATGGATTGGAACAATCATCGCTACGCCCTTTTTGGATAAGACAACTGGAACACCCAAAGATACTCCATTTACATCAGCTATCTCACCATCCAGATAACATGAAACTGTCAAAATCTTATGTGTATCAGTAATTATTGTCGAGATAAGGTTCGAAATAGCAAAAGACGGTCCGTATTCCGTTGCTCCTTTTTTAGAGATTATGGTGTTTCCCGCATTCTTAAGCCGGTTTACAAGTCTCACCACATCTATTTCAACCTCTTTCATGAAATATTTTAAGGGAATACCACCAATTGTTGTTGAACTTAAAAGAGGGACCATATGATCTCCATGCTCCCCTACAACACGTGTGTGCACCTCTGAACTGTTGATTCCCAAGAATGCTGAAAAATAAGTCTTCAGTCTTAATGAATCCAAATGGTTGCCTATTCCAATAACTTTTCTTTTATCGAAACCTGAAGCCTTCAGAGCAACTGTTGTCATTACATCAACCGGATTTGTCGCCACCAATATAATCGAATCAGGTGCATGAACGGCTATCTCTTTTGCATACTTTTCCACGATTTTAGCATTCGGCAATGCCAAATCACGTCTGTTCATTCCCTCTTCACGTGGAGTTCCAGCCGTAATCAATACTATTGCTGAGTTTGTCAAGTCATTATAATCAGATGATGGAGTTAACTTGCAGTCAATATCTTCAGCGGCAAGCGCATCATACATGTCAAATGTCTCACCTCTAGCCTTTTCAACGCTTTCAGCCCTTGCAAACATTACAATCTCATCGACTGTATCTGCTCTTGCTAGAGTAAACGCAACATTTTTACCGATAATACCTGTTGAACCCATTATACTAACTTTAACCATAAGATTATATTAGTTTTTATTATAAAAATAACTTACTATATGAAAAAATGACTAAAAACAATAATTAAATATTTAACATTAATTAAACAAAAATAAGATTATATAAATTTTAATAAAAACTGTTAAATCAAAGATTAATAATGCCAATTGATTGAGTTGATTGCATGGCCAATGAAGAATTAAAAATGGAAACAAAATGCTTTGATGCTAATGAATATGGATACCTCTACGGATTGAATAAGAAAATACCCGATGAGGAGTTTGAAAAAGTAAAGCCCTACTTTAGAAAATTCAAAAGAATGGATTTTATTGAGGGAAACGTCCAGGTAACCGGAAGGCCTGAAGGATATAGGTGCCTTGAAAAAGACGTTTCCAAAGTGGAAGAGATTTTGGGAATTACAAATACATTGGAAAAAAGACAGAACAAAGTTAACGAAGCATTTGCCGATCCTATCAAAAAGGCAAATCTCAAAAACAAGTCCTATGAATGGCTTACAATGCTGTTTCAAAGAACAGGGACAAGACCAAAGCAGGATCTTTCAAGATTGGTTATCCATTCAACAAAGATATATGACCCACAGGACAGCTTTAAGAACGGGGCGAAAGACGGGGAGGGAGAGCTATTCATATATACTCCTCATGGAATGTGGTATGTGATAAATAATAGCGGCGAATATGCCGATTTGAGTTTGAATAATTTAAAGACAAAAGATGGCGGAGCAATTGGCTACAGGTTGATGTATGAGGACCTAATAGACAGGTTAATAAGAATCTATACTGAAGAAAATGAGTACACCGGTGAAAAACTATATTAATTTCTCTCTGACAGCCATCTGATGAACAACCCAATAGCAAAAGCGGGAAGGGCGAATATGGCTCCAAAAGCAACAGCTGCTAAAAATAATACCAATGCAGAATAACCTGCACCACCCATGGAAACGCCTACTGAAAACATCACGAAAAATATTATAATACTAATTACTTTCGTTTTTGCAACTGTCAGTTCACCTGTGAACTTGTTTCCTTTAAAAAACAATATTGCAACGATTGAATTGGTTTTAATAATTGGCGTTTTAATTTGCGGCGTGACTGGAGGGGATTGCTTTACTGTTGTTATATTTTTTTGAGGGGGTCGAGATACAGGATTTATATTTCCCTTAAATCTTAAGCCACAATTACGACAAAACAAAGCCTCATCAAGTGTTTTACAACCGCATTCAGGACAATATTTCATAGTTACATATTTGTGTCAATAATGATAAAAGTTTTCCGAAATTCATTAAATTTTTTATATTTGAAGATTATAAAGTATTTATGTACTAAAAGGTGGTTTAATTATATGCAAAAATTAATAAATGCACATTGTCACATATATCCGGAAAAGATTGCAGAAAAAGCTGTGCTTGGAATAAGGGATTTCTATGATTTGGACATGTCCCTGAACGGCAAATTAGATGATTTAATAAGAGACGGCAATAAGGTAGGCGTAACACATTACCTTGTACATTCAGTTGCCACAACCCCAAAGCAAGTGAAATCAATAAATGAATTCATTGCCGAAGCCGTAAACACCCATCCAGATATATTCACCGGTTTTGGAACACTGCATCCAGACAGTGAAGACATTCAAGGAGATCTTGATTACCTAATCGAATTGGGATTGAAAGGCGTTAAGCTGCATCCCGACTTTCAGCAGTTTGCAATGAATGAGGAGCGTGCATTTAAAATAGGGGAAGCTGTTAGTGAAGCTGATGTGCCAATGCAGGTTCACTGCGGTGATTTCAGATACAACTATTCAAATCCAAAACAGATTAAACCATTTTTAGATGAATTTCCAGACATAACCTTCATCGGAGCTCATTTTGCAGGATGGAGCATGTGGGAAGAGGCAACAGAAAAATTGGCAGGAACACCTAACCTTTACGTTGATTTGAGTTCTAGCCTATATGCGCTTACGCCAGAAACTGCACTGGACTTGATTCATGCCTACGGTGCCGACAGGGTATTGTGGGGAACAGATTATCCAATGTGGGAATCAGATAGTGAAATGGAATACTTCAATAAAATTGATTTAACAAAAAAAGAGAAATCTCAAATTTTTTATGATAATGCCGCTAAAATATTAAAAATTTAAAAAAATTATTGATTTAAAAAAGCTTCAACAGCAGGCGGTGTTAATAGACCTTTGGAAATCATCTCTTCAATTTCATCAAAGGAAAACCAGCCGTAATCATCATGCTCTTCACTGATTGTGACCTCATCTGATGTGCATGTTACCTTCATAATAAGTTGAATAGACTTTACATCTTCATTTGTTTTGCATGCAGTATAATCTCGTCTGACTACATTCAAAAGTGAATCCACATCTATATCAAGGCCTGTTTCCTCAAGGTATTCTCTTTTAAGAGCATTGTCAAAATATTCGCATTTTTTGACCTTTCCACCGGGAATTTCCCATCTGCCCGCATCGTGGGAAGATCTTGACCTTATTTTTAAAAGTAAATATTTGCCATTGAATTCGCAGATTCCACGAACAGCCAAACCCCACATTGTAGCCATGTTAATACACCAAAAAATAAGTAAAAAGGGAATTAATCCCTATTTCATAGCTTTTTCAACCGCTACAGCCACAGCAACTGAAGCTCCAACCATCGGGTTGTTTCCCATACCAATCAATCCCATCATTTCCACATGAGCTGGAACGGATGATGATCCTGCAAATTGGGCATCTGAATGCATTCTTCCCAATGTATCTGTCATACCATAGGAAGCCGGTCCTGCAGCCATGTTGTCAGGGTGCAATGTTCTTCCTGTTCCTCCGCCTGATGCAACTGAGAAGTATTTCTTGCCTTGCAGGATGCATTCTTTCTTATATGTTCCTGCCACAGGATGCTGGAAACGTGTAGGGTTAGTTGAATTACCGGTTATGGATACGTCAACACCTTCCAGATGCATGATTGCAACGCCTTCACGCACGTCATCAGCACCGTAACACCGTACCTTTGCCCTTTCACCGTCAGAATATGCCTTTTCCTTGACGACTTTAACTTCTCCTGTGAAGTAGTCAAATTCGGTTTCAACATGTGTGAATCCGTTGATTCTTGAGATGATTAATGCCGCATCCTTTCCAAGGCCATTCAAAATTACTCTTAGCGGTTTTTCCCTCACTTCATTTGCAGAGTTTGCAATTCCTATTGCTCCTTCAGCGGCCGCAAAGCTTTCATGACCTGCAAGAAATGCAAAACATTCGCTTTCATCACTTAAAAGCATTGATGCAAGGTTTCCATGTCCAAGACCTACCTTTCTATCATCTGCCACACTTCCTGGAATGCAAAATGCCTGAAGACCTTCGCCAATGGCTTTTGCCGCATCTGATGCTTTAGTGCATCCTTGTTTTATGGCTATCGCAGCTCCAAGGGTATATGCCCAGCATGCATTTTCAAAACAAATCGGCTGAACTCCCTTTACAATTTCAGCAGGGTCAAATCCTTTATCAAGACAGATTTGCTTTGCTTCTTCGAGGTCTTTAATATCATATTTTTCAAGTACTGGAGTGATTTGGTCTATCCTTCTTTCATAACTTTCAAATAAGCTCATTTTATTCACTCCTTGGATCTATTTTTTTAGCTGCATCATCGAATCTTCCGTATTGGCCTGTTGCCTTTTCGATGGCTTCAAGAGGGTCGGCACCATCTTTGATTAAGTCCAGCATTACTCCTAAGTTAATGTATTTGTATCCGATGATTTCATTGTCTTCATCAAGCCCTATTTCAGTGATGTATCCTTCTGTGAGTTCCAGGTATCTTGGACCCTTTTCTTTTGTAGAATAGATTGTTCCGACTTGGCTTCTGTGACCTTTCCCCAAATCTTCAAGTCCAGCGCCAATCTGAAGACCGCCCTCTGAAAAAGCGGATTGTGTTCTTCCGTAAACAATCTGTAAGAATAATTCGCGCATTGCAGTGTTGATTGCATCACAGACTAAATCTGTATTCAATGCTTCCAGGATTGTCTTTCCGACCAGAATCTCACCAGCCATTGCAGCTGAGTGGGTCATACCTGAACAACCCAGTGTCTCAATCAATGCCTCTTCAATAATACCCTCTTTAACATTCAATGTTAATTTGCAGCATCCTTGTTGCGGTGCGCACCAGCCTATACCATGGGTAAAACCGGAAATATCTCCAATTTGCTTTGCCTTTACCCATTTTCCCTCTTCAGGAATTGGAGCCGGGTCATGATTTGCACCTTTGCGAACAAGACACATATTTTCAATTTCTGTTGAATATATCATTGTTTTTCTCCAAAAGTTTTTGCTACTTTACTATATCTGTTTTTTAATTAAAGTATTTTTTTAAATATTACCTTACATTCAAAATTAAAATAGAATATCTTTAATAATATGAAATTAATAATATTTTTAAGAAATACTAGGTGAGTAGTTATGGATTTTGTTTTAGTTTTAGCAAAAGTTGAACCTAAAGAAGGTTGTCAGGACAGCATTATTGAAGTTGCAGACGATTTGATATATGAATCATTACTTGAAGAGGGCAACATTGATTATCAATTACTGAAACCTATTGAGGGAAATACATTAACATTTGTTGAAAAATGGGAGTCACCTGATGCTCTCAAAAAACATATGGCTTCACCACACTTTTTAAACTTCGGAGAAGAGAGTGATGAATTCATTGAGAATATGACTATTCAAGTTATAGGTGCCGACGAACTCGACCTATAATTCTATTTTTTTATTTTTTAATGTAGATTTCACGATTTAAGATTCTTGTTTTTCACTACTACTTATATAATTTTAAATATATGCTAAATTAAAATGTAGTACAATATATTTTCTATTAAAATTCTTAACTATTCCATTAATTATTTGGATAGAAAATATTTTATTAAATATTAGATAGATTACTATTATGAAAGCATACATCAATGCCGACGATGCAAGGAAACTTGCCCAAGATACAAAAGAAAAATTACTTGAAGCTTCAAAAGAACTTGAAATTGAAATTGCAGATAACACTAATGATGCAGACATCATAATCTCCATAGGAGGGGACGGCACATTTCTCAAATCTGCAAGATTATCATTGGGAAAACCTATATTGGGCATCAACACAGGAACATTGGGTTTTCTAACTGAAGTTTCGCCTGAAAACATCACAAAAGCGCTCAAAGACATTTCAGATGGAAATTATAAAATAGAAGAGAGAATGATGCTTGAAGGTGAAATCATCAAAACAAACGGCGAGACAATTGAAATACCTGAAAGCCTTAACGAAATAGCAATATCTAAAAATACTTTTGGCGTTGTTAGATTTGACGTGACAGTCAACGGAAAACTAATCAATTCATATACTGCAGACGGCATGCTGGTATGCACTCCAACAGGCTCAACCGCATACAACCTATCATGTGGCGGCCCAATAGTGGATCCCACCGCCCAAATCATCACATTGACTCCAATAGCTCCACATACAATACTTAACAGAAGCGTTATTCTATCTGACAATTCGACAGTCGATATTAAAATAACTGAACTGAGAGAAGATACATCATCTTATGTGTTATATGATGGCCTTCCAATAGAAGTATATAGTGGCGATAATGTACGGATTAAAAAATCAGATAACATTACAAAAATAATCAAATTAGAGGACCGAAGCTTCATCGACAATGTCCGCGAAAACATCAATTAACTGTAATGCAGTCATTAGGACAAATTGCCATGCATACCTTACAGCTTTTGCAGACTTGAGGGTCTCGAACTGTAGATACGTCATCCACAATAATTAGAACATTGTTAGGACATGCTATAGAACACTTTTCACATCCTCCGCAATCGTCAGTGTTGATGTCAATGTGAGAGTCTTCAACAACTTCCTGCTTTTTGTCCTTTTTGTCTCTTTTAAATAATGAACCCAATCCCATGAAAATCAATTCTTGAAAAAAAAAATAAGAGATTAAGGTTTAAAATTTTAAACCTAATTCGTAAGCTTCTTTTAGTTTATCTGGTTGTTCTTCAGCCACAATTCCTGCAGGACCTGCGCTGCCAGCATCAACATGGCCCAACACTTCATATCCCATGAATGTGAATGGTGAGAACTTTGTAAGTTCTATGTAACTTTCATAGGTTCCTTCAGGTTGGTTTTCTGTGAAAATCAATGCTGCCTTACCGGAAAGGCTCTTGTCAGGGTTTTGACCGATTGCATAGAATCTGTCAATGATCAGTTTGCCTTGTGCTGACATTTGACCGTAGTAAATAGGTGTTGCAAATATTACTCCATCTGCAGCAACGAGCTCGTCAATGATCTTGTTTCCATCATCCGCCCTTATGCATTCAGGGTTTTCAGCGCAGTGCATGCATGCCTTACATGGTGCAATTTCGCATTTTTCCAAGTAGAATTTTTCTACTTCACCACCGTTCTCCTCGATTCCCTTAATCATCTCATCCATCAATACATCACAGTTTCCGCCTTTTCTAGGACTTGCTTGAAGTGCTACAATTTTCATTTAACTACTCTCCAATCGTTTAGTTATATAATATTATTTTTAATTAATTATATAAATCTATTATACAAAAATAGTACTATGAAATTATCCAAATCAAAAGTAAACACTTATCTCAAATGCCCCCGTGAATTCAAATTTCAGTATATTGATGAAATTGAAGTGGAACCCAATAAGTACATGGCATTGGGAAGTGATGTCCATCTGATTGCCGAGAAATTCACAGACAAGTTTGAAGACGATTTAGATGATGTTGATATTCAAAATGAATTGATAAAAGTGGCTGGCGATTTGGATATAGGATATGGTCTTGAAGGCCATATTGACAATTTAGGATTGTTCTTTAAGGAAGTCTTTGTTGACAATGACTACAAACTGTTTTCTAATGAGGAATACTTAATTGACAAAAAACACCGCTTTTCAGGCATATGCGACATCATTCTTGAAGATGAAAATGGTTATTTGGTTGTAATTGACTATAAAACAAGTGATTCCAGTTCTTTTTCTAAATATCGTCTGGAGTTGTGCTACTATAAACTGCTTGTTGAAAACGTGTATCACAGGCCGGTTTCTCAAGTTGGCGTGTTCTTTACAAAAAATGGCCGTTTACGTTTGCTGGATGTTTCCAGTGAAGAGAACAAGCGCAAGTACCTAAGCCATTCGGAGATTGATGAAGCCATCGATACGATGCATGATGTTCGTGATAAAATAAATAGAAAAGAGTTTCCTCGCCAAAGACAATTTTTATGCAGGTATTGCACTTATAAACACCTTTGTGAAGATGAATTTTACTTTTTCAGATGACTATAATCGTTCTAAATTATTTTTGAGCAACAATTGTCGTCCATTCCAAGAACCTGTCAGAAAATGACGCTTTACTGTAATCATCATCCACTCTAGATTGGCTCCCGTCCATTTTTTTAATTATCTCCTGTTTGTTTTTACCGTCTCTTAAAAAGATTGTAATGTCTGAATAGTCATTGTTTTTGAGAAATCCCTTGATTTCATTATCTTTATACATTGTCATGTCTATGAAATGATTCCAAAATCTCATGATTAAATTATCTGATCCATTGGTTTCCATACCTATTAAAAATTTTCCTCCAGGTTTAAGGACTTTTTTACCTCACCAAAGCATTTTTCAATATCCGGCCAGAAATAGACTGTTTCAAATGCTGTTACAACATCAAATGTATTATCTTCAAACGGCAAATTGGCAACATTGCCCTCTAAAACTTCTACTTTTCCCTCTTCGATTTCCTGCTTGTTGACTTCACATGACAGCTTAACACTTTCAATGCTGTAATCAACTCCATAGACCTTTTTTGCTTTTTTGGCCATTCTGTTGATGTTCATTCCACCGCCGCAACCAATATCCAATATCACATCTTCATTGTTAATATCAAGATGTTTCAAACCCCATAGTGAAACTGGAGTGTGTTCCTTATTCATTGATTTCAATTGAATGTTGCCTAATTTTCCTTTTGGTTTTCGCATATTGTCAAAAAATCCCATCAAATCACCTTTGGAATGAACCTATTAACCTTTTTTGAATATATTATATATTCATCACCATATAGATCAATTAACCATTTCTCCTCTGTTTTTTTCATTACCAAAGATAAAAATGCCCAGAAAATCTCCGGCAATATAAGTAGGATGATATTTTGTGAAATTAATATCAATCCTACTGAAATATAGAGAAATGTTGCATATATTGGATGCCTTACATGAGCATATATTCCGGTTGTGACAAGTTCATTATTTTCAATTCTCTTATCTATTCTTGAGTTGAATATTGCCAATAACCAGAAAACAGCTCCAATAACAATCATTACTACTCCCAATGATATGAGAACCATATTTAATTCTTTTATAGTTATAACGGGTATTAAATGATAGTATGTCAATATTATGGAGGTTATTGTTGAAATCCCCATTATCAAAACCAAATATGGTCCAACACCAAAGAACGGCAAATGATTTTCATCCATGTTTATACTAAGATTCTCATCATATATAAAATTTAGGTATACCTAAATTTAATCGAATTAATTAAATCGAAAAAAGAATCGAAAACAATTCTAGAATTGATATTCATAAAAAATAGTTCCTTTTTAATAAATAAAATAAGAGAATTTCATAAAAAACTCCAAAAATCTGTTTAAATTTTAGTTAGTTTTCATTCCAGCCAATTTAAAAAGATTTGATATTAAAAAAAGGAAATAATTGAATGTAAAATAATTTTTACATCAGAAACTATAAAAAATAAAAAAGTTGAAGTTTATGAGGAGGCCTCATCAACTTCTTCAAAGTCAACCTTTTCACCCAGCAGCCGCAGACCGACAAACAATACTACAATACCGATTGGAATTGTAATGTACCATGCCACTCCTAAACCTGCAGGGATGTAACCTATAAATATTGTTACACATGCTACAAATATAGCATAGTAGATTTGTGTCTGAACGTGGTCAATGTGGTTACAGCTTGTTCCCATCGATGACAGGATTGTTGTATCCGAAATCGGTGAACAGTGATCCCCAAAAATAGCTCCGGTCAACACACCACTTGTACATACAATTGTAAAGTTCATGTCACCTGAACTGATTGACCATGCAAGAGGGATTGCAAGAGGCATTAATATACCCATTGTACCGTAGGATGTACCTGTTGCAAATGAAATGACTGCACCCAACAAGAAAATCAATGTAGGCACAATAAATGCAGGTATTGTGTCTGTTAAAACACTTACCAGATAATCTGCAGTTCCAACTTCACCTATAACAGTACCTAGAGACCATGCTAGAAGCAGGATTACACCAGTGATGACAATGGTTTTCATACCACCGACCCATTCGGTAATAGCTTCTTCGAGTTTGAGTATCTTTTGTCCAACGGCCATTACAATGGCAACGATGGATGCAAGAAGTGCTGCCTGGAATAAAGCTATGGATGCATCTGATTGGGACAACGCTTGGAAAATACCATCGAATGATAATGGTGAAGTTTGCATTAAAGTAATGAGAGCTTGGTCTTCTCCACCAAGGATGGTGGTGTATCCGCTCCAGTAAAATGCGATTAGCGCACCGATAATCAATGTTCCAATAGGGATGATTGCATTCCATACTGATAATTTAATTCCTTCCACTGGTTTGACTTCATCAAAACCAGGTGCTTCAGGTACAACGATTTCTTCGTCCTCTTTTCTAGCACGTGCTTTTTGTTCTGCCTTTTTCATTGGACCGAATTCGTATAATGTTAAAGCGGAAATCACAATGAAAATCAAAATGAAAATGTTGTAGAATCTGTAAGGAATTGTCTGTAAGAAGATACCGAATCCAGTTACATTTGTAACGCCAATTGACTCGAAACCAGCAGCAATTAAACTTATTTCCAAACCAATCCAGGTGGATATAATTGCAATACCAGCAACAGGAGCCGCAGTTGCGTCTACAACAAATGCTAATTTTTCTCTTGACACTTTGAGTTTGTCCATAACTGGCCTCATGATAGGACCGACAATTAAAGAGTTTGCGTAATCGTCAAAGAATACACATAATCCTAAAATCCAAGTAAATAGCTGAGCTTTTCTTGGAGTGTCAGCTCTTTTTGCAAATGCATCAGCAAGAGCCTTCGCTCCTCCCATCTTGGTTACCAATTGTATGATACCTCCAATAAGCAAACATTGAAGAATGATACCGGCATTCCAAGGATCAGCCATACATCCAATTATATGTGAACCCATTTGTAAAAAAGCATTGATAGCAGTGCTAATAATGTTCATGTCACTAACACATAGCATGAATTCCCCAACAAATACTCCGATGAACAGTGATACAACTGTTTCTTTTGTAATAAATGCTAGACCGATTGCCACGAGAGGTGGTAAAAGTGTCAGTATTCCAAATCTAACAGAATTATCTGCATCGGCTGGTGTTTGAGAAATCCATAAAGATAATATGAAAAGAGCTATTATTGAAATAGCTGCTATTAAACCAAATTTCACATTGTCATTCATTTATTATCACACCATTTTCCTAAAAAATTATAATTCATTAGTATAATTCTCTATTTCCTTTAACAATATTTTTATAAGTAATAATTTTATAATAAATATTATTAAAACCATAATTAATAGAATTATATTAATAATTTAGTTCTTTTTAATATAAATAGTATAATTATTTAATTTCGAAAAAACAGTTAATTTTAAGGTCCAAATCAATGAAAAAAAAATAATTATTAAATAGTTAAAATTCAATATTAATAAATAAGGTGAAAAGACAATGAAGAAACTTTATGCATTACTAGTATTTTTAATCATTTTATACATCGGCATCAATGTTGGTGCAAATAATATAAACCTGCTCGGCTCTCAAACTGCTGTGGATGATGCCGACAATGCTTCTGCGGGAAACACCAGCATTCCAACATTGGAAAACTTCACAAGCACTCAAGTCGATGCAAATACGACAAGTTACTTTGATGCAAATTACAACATGACCATTAATTTAACTCTGATTGACAATAGTCAGAACGTATCGGACATTGCAAATAAATTAATAGATTCCGAATCATACACATCAAATCAGGTCATCGATCAAAATGCTGTGACCGCTTACTTCCTATACCAGGAAGGCGTGGATACATACAATGCAGACATCTACTTCAACAAAAACGATCAGAACTATCTAATCAGCGGAAAAGGAATATCCTATGAGAACAGTGACTACTTCATCAATCACTGCAAACTCATAATCGATTCGATTGGCTCATCCCAAGATTCAGGTTTAAGCAGATGGTAGGATAATTTTTATTATCATTATTTTTTCTTTTTTTTAAAATTTATTGAGGTATTTAAATGAATATTTTAGTTATCGGTTCTGGAGCAGTTGGAATTGGTCTTGCAGCGTCAATGCTGAGTCAGGATGCAAACATATCAATTTATGCAAGGGGTGAAACCGCAAAAGCCATCAAGGAAAATGGCATCAAGAGAACTGGATTGTTTGCCCACTATTCCTTTGGAAGTGATGGGGTGAATGTATATGAAAATTACGAGGAAATACCTGAAAACACATTCGATTACGTGTTTATAACCTCAAAGACAACAGCAAATGACGACATATCAAGAAAGCTAAATGAATATAGGGACATCCTGAAAAACAAATTCAAGATAATCATATTCCAAAACGGATTTGGAAACGATGAGGCATATCTGCGATTTTTTGGCAAAGATGAGGTTTTCTCAGCGCGTGTAATCACAGGATTCACCCGCCCCGAAAGGCACATCAGCGAAGTGACAGTATACACAGAACCTATTCTAATAGGATCCCTTCAAAAGCAGGACCCAAGCGATTTGCAGACAATAGCAGACATGATCACATCATCAGGCATCAACTGTGAAATTACATATGAAATCGACAAATACCTCTGGGCAAAGATGCTTTACAACTGTGCACTCAATCCGCTAGGGGCAATACTTGATGTAAATTACGGGAAGCTTACCGAAAACGAATACTCAAAGGAAATAATGGACAGCATCATAGAGGAAATATTCAACGTGATTGACGCAAGCGAATATGAAACCCTTTGGAGCTCATCAGATGAATATAAAGACATATTCTACTCAAAGCTCGTTCCTGACACCTATGAACACTACTCCTCAACCCACCAAGACATTCAAAGAAAAATAAGAACAGAGATTGACTCTCTAAATGGCAAGGTAATTGAACTGGGCGAGATAAATAATGTTGATGTGAGCACAAATAAAATTATCTACAACCTAATAAAATCTATTGAAAGTGATTTTTAATTACTGAATGGATACTAAAACTTTATATATGTGGAAATTTAAAATAGTATTGTTCATATTGTTATATACTATTTTTTTATAATATGAACAATGGTGATGGTTGAAATGAGCATTCGTTTGTATTCCTTTAGTGGTGTTTAGGAAGAGAATGTTCATTTGTTTTTAAAAAACTTATTTTTACAATTTAATTTCAGTGATATCATGAGCGAATTAAAGCAATTAATTGAAAAATTCATAGAACTTGACGATGGCTTAAATGAAAAAGCGGAACAATTGGACGAGTCCGAAGAGGCTTTCCAAAAATTTGAAGAGGAACATATCGAACAGATAAACGAATTGAACGAGACATATCATGAAATCGAGCATATGGTATTTCATGAGGAGTTCATAATAGTTTCAAACAACTCAGCTGATGAAAAGGAAGTCGTTGCTTTAATAATAAGTGATGAAGATGATGAGGAAGAGGAATTTGTTATTCCGGTTTTCACTGATGAGGAAGAGGCCAACATTGCAATAGAAGAGTTCAAACAACAGTTTGGCGATATCGAATTTACTTGTGATAAAAAGGCAGGCAATGAAATAGTTGCAGATCATCACGATGATGAAGATTTCATCGGCCTTGCCATCAATGCGCCCCAATGGGATTTCGTGATTGCAACCGAAGATGTGCACGATTGCAGCGGGTAGACATGGACCCTACCATTATTAACCAGAATCAGGTGTTTTGATGAAGTTTATCTGTCCGACAATCGGTGAAGATGACGAAAGGGACTTTCTTGTAACTGGCAATCTTGAAGATTTTAGGATTATTGTTTTTTCTGACATTGATGAATTTAAAAGTGGCATTGACTACCTTGAAGTTGTTGGATATCAACCGACCGAAGTATCAATCAAGCTATTTAAAGAATTATCTAAAAACGATGATGAATTTAAGGGGATAAGATTGAATCCCCACAATGAAAATCTATTCATTTCTAAAAAAGAGATATTGGACAAATTTTAGCTAAACTCTTTTTTGAATTCCTTAAAATTTATATTGCATTAATTATATAATATGAACATATGGCAAATGAAAGATTGATGTGGGTAGATTGGATTAAATTTATAGCAATTTTTGGCGTGATTGGTGTTCACGTTTCATCATCACTTCTAAACCCCGATATCATATTCACATCAGAATGGTATCAGGGCGTCTTTGCCAACTCATTCTTCCGTTTTGGAGTGATTCTATTTATAATGACTTCAGGATTTTTAATTTTGAGAAGACAGCAATCTGTCAGCGAAATTCCAAAGCGACTTAAAAGAGTGCTTTTACCATTTATCTTTTGGCTGATTGTATATGCATTCGTGAAAGTTGCATTCCTAAAGGAATTAGGTCCGAATTGGAATGTTGGAGACATATTTATTTTTATATTGAAAGGCTTTTTAGACCCTACCATCGTTTCAATTCAATTCTGGTTTGTCTATATGATTCTTGGATTATACATCGTATCCCCTATTCTCAGCAGATGGATTCAGAATGCACCTATAAAAGAAATCGAATATGCACTCCTTGTTTGGGTTATTGTCAGCCTGCTGCAATTCATTAATGTTGATTCCATCATAATTGATTATCTTAGATATTTCACCGGAGCTATAGGTTATTTTGTCTTAGGATACTATCTGACAATCAAAAAGAACGACCTGACACAGAACAGGAAATTCGGATTAATCCTGTTCATAATAGGAACTGCAATAACATTCATCGGAACACTTGCATTCAGTTTCATGTCAGGAGAGCAGTCATTGTTCTTCATAAAACTAGGAGACATTACTCCAGGAGCATGTCTGCAGGGAATCGGATTGTTCATAGTTTTATACAATACCAACTTTGACGGAATCAATGAAAAAATAAATAATGTCATTGTTAAAATTAGCCTGTTGAGCTATGGAATGTACTTATGTAACATTTTATTCATTAAATTCTTTGAAAAAATTCATTTAATCAACTTAAGCGGCTTTACATTGCTCAATGTTTTAATTTCATCAATTATAGTCCTTATAGTTTCGGCTGTTGCAATTGAGATAATGAGCAGAATTCCAGTTTTAAAAATTTTTACTTAAAAAAAAAGAAATTTAAAGAGAAGATTATTCATCCAAATCCTCTTCATCTTCTTCAATGATATCCCCTTCAATATAATATCTTATTCTGTATGACCTTTTAAATCCATTCGCCACTTCACGTTTAGGTCTTCTTTTGCGTTTTATGCGTGGCCCATTCATGTCTTTGAAAGGATCTTGAAAAGGTTTGGCAAGATTTTTGTTTTCACGGTAATATGTGGAAATTCTACTTCGAGTATGTGGTGCTCGATACATTCTTTTTCTTAAAAGGCGCCTTTTACTTGAAACACGTCTTATCACAAGAATCACTTATTTTTTATTTCTGTTTATGTTTTTTGTTGCAGATTTATCTAAAGTTGCTTGAATTTCATCAATTCTTTCAACTACAACTTTAATTGCTTGTTCACCTTGACGGGTAGGGTTGATACCTTGTTCAACAAGCAATGCATCCCTAATATCTCTTAATCTATCAATTGAATCAATTTTCATTATGGTACTATAAAACATCCTAAATATCTCCTAATTAACTTATAGTATAATATGAATTTTATTATAAAAAATGTTTTTGACGGAAATCCATTTTCCAATAGCTAAATTAATTAACAAAAAAGAAGAATTATTAAATATGTTTGAAAAATTAGAAGTAATCTACTTGGCGGGAGGTTGCTTTTGGGGTGTTGAGGCATACATCTCAAGGCTCAAGGGAGTCAATCAGACTGAAGTCGGATATGCCAATGGCCGAGATTTGAGTCCAACTTATGAAAAGGTATGCACTGGAAAAACAGGACACGCCGAAACGGTAAAGGTAACATACAACCCTAAAGTGATTGCCCTTGAAAAACTGTTGGAGGAATTCTTCAAGATTATCGATCCACATTCCAGAAACAGACAGGGCGGGGATATTGGAACTCAATATAGAACCGGCATTTACTGGCAGGACCCCAAGCAAAAAGACATTGTCTTGAAATTTCTAGCCCGAAAGCAAAAGGAAGATAATAAAAAAATTGTTGTTGAAGCCCATCAGATCAGCAATTTCTATCCTGCTGAAGACTATCACCAAAAGTATCTGGAAAGAAACCCTCAGGGTTACTGCCATGTTGATTTAAGTTTAATAGACGATGAAGAATTCAAGCACTTGACGACAAAACAGTATCAAATAACACAGCTATCATTAACAGAACCACCTTATAGTGGTGAATACAATGACTTTTTTGAAGATGGTGTATATGTAGATGTCGTAGATGGTGAAATTCTATTCAGTTCAGATGACAAATTTGACTCAGGATGCGGTTGGCCTGCATTTTCCAAACCAATTTCAGATGATGCAGTTACTAAAAACAGAGATTTTTCCTATGGCTCAACACGCATTGAGGTTAGAAGCACAAAGTCAAACTCACATCTGGGCCACGTATTCAATGACGGGCCCGGTGGCTCAAAAAGATACTGCATCAACTCAGCCGCCTTGAAATTCATACCGAAAGATGAAATTGAAGACTATATTAACAACAAAAACAAATAGTGATATGATGAAACTAGAAGAGATAAAACACCCTGAGCTTAAAAATCATATCAACATGATTTATATGCATGGTGAAAACCAAAATCAAAAAGCCATTGAAAAAACCGAAAGTGACATTAGAGAATACATCAAAGACAAGTATTTTATAATATCCATTGAAGATGAGAAACCTGTAAAAATCCCTTATGGCAATGATGGATTGTATATTGTTCCCATCTTTACAGATGAGCAGGAATACATCATAGGAATGCAATATTTTTCACTCAATGTGATGGATGAAAATAAGGAATATATAATTGAAACATTAGATTACTTTAAAAAATTAAAGGAAGATCCTAATTTCTTAGGATACATCGTAAATATAGCAAGAGTAAGTTATATAATTAACACTACTCTTTTATAAACTCTTTTTGGATGTCAGAAACTATTTCAACAAATCTTTTTGAAACTTCATCGCTAGGGTCCAGTGTTGAAATGACACCGTCCCTATTCGGTGACTGGGAAACCTGCTCCTCTATTGGAAGGTCACCTAAATAGGCAATTTCCATTTCCTCAGCAAAGGCTTTTCCGTTACCTTCACCAAAGATATGTAATTTTTCACCGCAATGAGGGCAGACATAGTAAGCCATGTTTTCAATAAGACCTATTTTGTCAATGTTCATCATTCCAACCATCTTAACACATTTCAATACATCCTCTTGAGATACGACATTCGGTGTGGTTACCATGATTACAGCATCTGCATCAGGAATGGTTTGCAAAACTGTTAACGGTTCATCTCCAGTGCCAGGAGGATTATCAATGATTAAATAATCAAGTTCTCCCCAATGAGCATCGGAAATCAACTGTTTGATGGCTCCTGTTTTTTGAGGACCTCTCCAGATGATAGGAGTGTCAATGCTGTCCAATAAAAATGCCATAGACATTACTTTCAATCCGCTTTCAATAGTTACAGGGAACATTGAATGTTTGTACTCTTCTTGCTTTGCTTTAATGAAAGCAGCCTGTTCCTCTTCACTTTCAAAAGTTTCTTTTGCCATAGCATCTTCTGTAAGTTCCTTGAAAACTTCAAATTGATAATTGCTGAATGATTCACCATACAGTTCAATGCCCAACATTTTTGGAATATTCGGTCCGTGAATATCGGCATCTAGGATACCAGTTTTAAATCCCAATTTCTGCAATGTTTCGGCAATGTTGGCTGCTACGGTAGATTTTCCAACTCCTCCTTTTCCACTCATGACCACTATCTTATGTTTAATCTGGCCAAGATTCTTTGCAAGTCTTATTTCTTGTTCAATCATTTGTCTTTGTTGTTCAGGTGTCATCTGGCCTCCGTGACCATGATGACCATGTCCATGTTCAGGCATTAGTATCATCTCCTCCAAAATATTTTATTTAAGTAAATTTCTTGCTTACCTCTTCAACAGCAAGGATTAATGGGTCTGTAACCATTGATACTGGAGGTGCATATGCAAATTCCATATTGCTTAAATCAAAGCAGGTCAATCCTTCAGTAATAGCTAATGTCATTGTATCGATTCTCTCAGCTACCCTTTCCTCAGCGATGATTTGACATCCTATAATGGTTCCATTTCCATCACATATAACTTTAATATCCATTGGTTTTGCATTAGGATAGTAGCGGGCTCTTGTAAGTGCTTGTACCTTTTGGACTACAGGCCTGATTTGATTCTGTTGGGCGAAACTGGTGGTATAACCTACAGCACCAAATTCCAACTTGCCCACTTTTGATACCATTGAGTTCAATACTGGGTTAAATTTGGATTTCTTGCCGCAAATTGTACGTGCTAAGGTTTTTGATTCCCTAACGGCAGTGGTTCCCAAGTGGGAAATAGTATTTGATCCCAAAATTAAATCTCTTGATTCAACACAGTCCCCTACCGCATAGACATCTTCCACTGATGTTTCCATCCTATCATTTACAATGATTGCCCATCTTCCAATGTTGCAACCAGCCATTTCAGCCAGTTTTAGTTCAGGTCTGACACCAGTTGCCATGATGACCATATCTGCATCATAGAGTTCCTCATCTCCAAAGCAAGCCTTTTCCACTTTTCCATCACCAATCAATTTTGTAATCGGTTTTCCAAGCACAACCTGTATGCCTTCCATTTCCAAGTATTCAACTAGAATATCAGACATGTCTTTATCAATAGATCTTGGAACAATTTGAGGCATCATTTCACTTAAAATAACGTTCAATCCTTGCTTTTTAAGTGCGAAAGCTATTTCAATACCAATTAAACCTGCACCAGTTACAATAGCGCTTTTAGCTTCTTTCATTGCTTCCTGTACTTTGATACCATCATCAATGTTTCTGATTTTAAATACACCATCCAAGTCTACCCCTTGCATAGGAGGTACAAATGGATTTCCACCGGTTGCAAGAACCAATTTGTCATAGTCAATGATATTTTCTTTTCCATCTTTTACATATGTAACTGTCTTTTTATCTGAATCGACTGCAGTCACTTCTGATTCTATGATAACATCAATATCTTTGTTTTTATAATCTTCAGGAGTTCTCATGACAATATCATCAAAGGATTCGATTGTACCTGACAATACATATGGAATGGCACATGGAGAATATGCCACCTTATTATCCCTTGTGAGAACTGTAATTTCTATATCCTTATCAATTTTACGTATATTTGAAGCTGTAGAGATTCCTCCAGCTCCTCCACCTACAATTACTACTTTCATTATAACAAAACCACTTTAAGATTTATAACAGTAATATATATTATTGAATACATATAAAAAAGTAACTATTCATAAGTTTTTAGGTTAAAAAATGAGAGAAATTGAATTTAATTTAGATGAAAACCCGTTCATCGAATTTTTGTCATCAAGATATTCTATGACCGCCAGAGTCAACGTTGAAAAACTATGGAACTTCTGTCATGACAATAACAAGTCATTCTTTATAATGTCACTTGGATGTCTGATGAATGCCGTTAATAAAGTTCCCCAGTTAAAAAGAAGAATAATTGATGGTAAAGTCGTGGAATTTGACTACCTGGAAGGAACAACACCAATAATGGATAAGAATAAGAATATTTATAGAGAAATGAGAGTTGAGACACCACAAAATTTTGATAATAATTTAAAGTGGCACGATTATGTAAAAGACCTCTCAAAAAGCATTCTATCAGGTGAAAATGATAGTTTCCTTTTAGATATGCATAAAAGAGATGCTGAAAATATTGCGAATTTCTCATGCATTCCATGGGTTGATTTCGACTCAGTTACAAATTGCGTAGTTAATCCAAACCAGATACAACCGCTGATAACCTGGGGGAGAGTTAACAGGGACTATGAAATGAGCATTTCAATAACAGTAAGCCACATCTTTGTCAATGGCAGGGAACTGGGATATTTTTATGAAAACACTCAAAAAGAGTTTAATCAATTAACTGATTAATATTCATATTTTATTTCATTTATAATCTTTTCCAAATATTTCTTTTTTAAAACAAGTTCTCTTTTATTAGCTAATTTATCATTGTTAGGTTGAGGTACTTTTTCTTTCATGCGGGAAGCTCCCAAATATTTTGTATCCCCCTCCCGTAATTTATGAGCCTCACCCAAATCAATTGCCTTTTTAATAATATAATAATCACCGAAAAGCACATCAAAATCATTGCTTAAATAGTAGACTTCCAAATCTGTTATTAAACGACTTTCATCAAACCATATTATAAAAAGAGCTTCTTTTTTGAATAAATCAGAAAAGGAAATCAAGTTAAAATAATCTAAACTAGCCAGTTTAAATTTTGAAGCAGGATATCTCCTGCCGCAATTCTTATAGATATAACCAAGTTTTGCAAAAATAAAGTCTTCGGATTCATCTAAACGAATTTCATCAACATTTCTGCCAATCAATTCTTTAAATGAATCCATATGAATCTAATCTTTGTCTAATGCTGGAATTCCAGTAATTCTTAAACCACCATAATGGGACTTATACTTAATGTTAAGGCCGATTAAAAGTGGAGTGATTTTCTCGATGATTCTAGCCTTTTCCAGAATGCCTGTATCGATAGTTTTTACGCCAGGTATCTTGTCGATTATCTCAGCGGCAGTCTCTTTAGCTTCCTTATCGTCACCTGCAATTAGGCAGTCACAGTCAATTTCTTCCGGAATGTTTGCCAAGTGAGAGTTTGAGATGTTACAGAATGCACAGATTACTTTTGCACCAGTTCCTTCCAAAATGGAAGCGGTTCTCTCAGCTGCAGATCCTTCCATCAAGTCTATGAACCTGAATGGTTTTCCCCCAATTGCTGTTTCGAGAGGCACAGTTGCATCCATGACAATCTTGTCATGACAGAACTCTTTTATTCCTTCAATGGTTGGCTTTTGAGCGGCTAAAGGCACTGTTATTATTAACACATCACCCTCTTTTGCAGCATCCTCATTTGCCATACCCTTCATATTGGACAAATCATAGTCCGCCAGGTCTTCTTTTGCTTTTGCAACAACGTCAAGTGCTTTTTCTTCTTTTCTAGAACCTACAATTACATCCACACCAGCAATAGCCAATCTTTCTGCAATTCCAAGTCCCTGAGGTCCTGTTCCGCCTATAACACTAACAATCATTTTATCACCTATTTTTTATCGTACAGCAAACCACCAACGAATATCAGATATTCAGGTAGTTTTCCGTCTTTTGCATATTTTATTTTATAACCGAAAAGATCTTCAATTGCCTTATCCACATCGCCACCCAAGGCCTCTATAGGATATCTCATCTTGAATGGCATTTTGCAAGGCATGTTAAATTCCCTTGTGCATCTCATGCACAGGTTGCATTTTCCCAAAAATAGTCCTAAAGCATTTTCATTTTCAAGAGCATAAATATCATTCATCAGTTTGACTTTCATTCTCTCAAAGCGCTTTAAAACAAACTCCAGTTCATTATCTTCAAATGTATGTGCCAGTTCCTCTTCGGAAAAATCAATCTTGAAAGCGATGATTTTAAGTTTATTGTATGAGTTCCAAACATCATCCACATCAAATTCGAATGGAGGGTAATTCCAGTTGTATCCCAGCAATTCCTGTTCTTCTATGCACAATTTAGAAATCCTTTCAAAATCGACATAATTTTTGTAAAAATCTTCAACATCAACATCGACTGTGAGTTTTTTAATCTCAGACATATTTATTAATATTGTAATTAAACATTATAAAACTTACTCTGAAAACAAATATTATTCATATATTTTCAATATTTTTTAAATTATACTGAACAAATTTAAAATAAATATTTTAAAATATGTACTAAAATTATATGGCCCTTATTGAAAATTTAATTAAAAAATATTTTACAATCCGAAATCTTCCACCATATAAATGAAAACAGCGAAAATAATTTAATAACCTACTTAAAACATTACAAAATAACCATATTTGCTAAACAGTTTTAATTTTTAAAATAGCTTTTATGCTTATTTAGATAATAATTGATGTAGATATACCCAACAATGGAACCTACGGACATTCCACATACGAGTCCCGCATAAACTCCAACCACTCCCCAAGCGAATACAAATGCAAATAGGCCGGCAAATATCACTTCAAGAATGAATGACCTCAATATTGTCAATATTAATGAAAGTGTTCCTTTTCCCATTGATTGGAATATGTTTCCTGCAAGTATACCGAATGGCATGAACAATATGAAGAAGCACAATATTCTTAGGCATTGTGTTATGCTTGAGGCCAGAACGGCACTATCTGCAGAATATGAGAATATGAATGACAAAGGATCTGCACATATGAAGAAAAATGAAGACACGATAATCGATGAAATCAATCCTAATTTAATTCCATAATTAAGTGCTGTTTTTAAATTGACTAGGTTACGCGCTCCATAAGCAGCCCCTCCAACTGTCAAGGCCGCCACACCGATACCTATCAATGGAGACATTCCAATTGAAACCAGCCTCCAAGTGGCAGTATATGCGGCAACTGCAAGGGTTCCGGATAATATTGTAAGCCAATAATTCATTAGAATGGACACAAATGATATGATGAACTGTTCCAGGCTTGCTGGAATACCGACCACCAGAATATCCTTATATATTGAAAAATCAGTTTTATATTCACTCATTTTGACTTTCAAAAAGCTGTCCTGCTTGATGAACATCCAATATACCATAGGCAATGCTGCAAGCACTCCTGCTAGAACTGTAGCAAGGCCTGCGCCGGCCACTCCCAAAGATAAATAGTAAATGAAAATCGGATCCAGTATCATGTTAATAATAGCTGTAAGCATTAACGGATAAGATGCCCTTTTCACCTCACCCTGAGCCCTGAAGATGGCAGCCATCATTGCAGGCAGAAATACGGAAAAGATACCTCCAATAACAATTGAACCATAAGCCATAGTTTCTGAAATTACTTCACCAGCACCCATCATTAAAAGCAAAGGCTTCAGAAGTATTAGAATTAAAATTGTAGAGATGATTGTCATTATGATGGAAAGCATTATAGAATGTATTGCACTGTTTCCAGCCGCCTTATAGTCTTCAGCACCGATGCATCTTGCAATCAAACTGTTTGAACCTGCACCCAGACCATTTGCAAAACCCACCAAAGCTAAAAACAAAGGCGTTACAAATCCGACAGCCGCAAGAGGGTGCGGACCCAATCCAGAAACCCAGATACCATCGATGATATTGTTCATCATCATGAACAAATAGCTTATAATGATAGGCAATGCCAACTTATTTATCGCCTTTTTGGGATGGTTTACAATTAAGTCAATGTCTTCTGTTTTCTGCATCAGTTCACCTTACAATATACTGTCCAGGATGAATAAAATCGTCTAAGAATTCAAGATAATCATCATTTTCGATTTCATCGACATTTATAAATTCATAAGTATTAATAATATTCTTCTTGAGGTTTTTTCCAACTTTAATAAGTCGAATATTCTCTTTTGTGAAAATATGCTTAACCAAATCAATGGCTTGGCTAAATTGCCTTTTCTGTGAGTGTACCAGGAAGTCGCCTTGAATATAGCAGTTTTCACGACCGTATTTTGATGTGAAGTTCTCGCAGGCCTTGTTAATGAATACTTTTGGACCGACATTTACTTTAATGTCATTTAATTTTGATGAAGCCATTTCAAGTAAAATCACACCTGTAAATACCTCATCGCTCCAATAATCAGCTTTAAACACGTTGAATTCCTCATCGTTTAACTTGCGCTCCAATGCTTCACAGGTCTTCTTGAGCTGAGGATGCAATGTATCAAGAGGAATGTCCGGAATCTCAAATCTGATTGCAATGACATCACTATTCCTTTTTGCAAATTCATTGATTAAATCATCTTTATTCAAATTCCTTTTAAGAGGGTAAAAATAGTCTTTCTTATTGTCTGAGAACAAATAATTTCTGCAGGACTGAATGAATTCCGCCATTTTGTTCAATCTCAAAGCGGCCGCAACATTTCTGTTTGCATCTGTAGGGTCGATTACAATTAATGGATCATCGAACAGCTGTGCAGTCCCATAGTTTTGCAAATCTATTACATGGCCATATTGCCAGTTGATGGCTGCATTCAGAGTGCTTTCAAAGTCACCATATTCCAAAATAAGCAGCTCGCATAGATAACCTGCAAACCCTCCTACCTTAAACTCTGAACCATAAGTTCCTGTCATTGCCATGAACCTTTTAAGCAAAAGGACTTCATCTTCCTGAACTTGGGTTAAATTCTCTTTAATGTAACGAGTATGCAAGATTGTTCTATCGACAGCTGATTTGAGTTCACTTCCCTTGCTTATTGCATAACATGGCACGATGTCAACCTCAAATCCTTCAATGTCTGCTGTGACGTATGGGTGTGAAGCATAATGATGTTCAGCATCACCGTCAAATTCATCACAACATTTATGGGCCAATTTAAGGCCAGCTTTTTTTAAAAATTGTTTATCTGTATCCAGAGGAAATGCAATGAATATGTCTATATCCGATTTTCCCTTCAATGCAGTGTTTTTTGCAACAGAACCAACAAGAGAAACTTTTGCATCAATATTTTCGTCATCACATATATCCTGCAGGTAATTCATCAGATTATGTGATAAGCTATCGATTTCCTTTTTCTCTTCAGAAGTTGGCTTGATGTCTTTTAAAATTAGATTATAATCCATGAAATCACAATTCAAAAACTTTCAAATCTTCATATATTGGACCTGCAGGCGTTAGGGTAGATTTCTTTAGAGATATCCTGTCAACAGTCATCTGACCAATTTCAACATTGCTAAACTCTTCAATTGTTTTTTTGACCTTATCTTTATTTTTTGCCGTTTTCATGCGCCCGATAGTCAAATGAGTAGAGAATCTCCTGTCCTTATCAAAGCCCAATTTGGAAAATTCGCCATCCAGTCTATCATGCAATTGCCTGATAATGCTGTCTTCATCGATTCCAATCCATATCACTTTTATATGATTGTTATTCGGAAATACTCCGCAACCTTTGATTTGAATGTCGAAAGGTTCGAAATCAGATACGGCTTCTGCAATTTTATTTTCAAGCAAATTCAAACCGTTTGTATCTATATCGCCAAAGAATTTCAAGGTCAAATGCAGGTTAGCCAATTCAACATACTTGATTTTGGTATTGATGGACTTGAACTCTTTAATAATTCTATTAATCCTTGGCTTTAAGTCATCATCCAAATCAATTGCTAAAAATGCTCGTACCTGTGACATTTTCACACCTACTGTTCAATAATTGTTTCATCAATAGCTATTCCAAAGTGACGTGCATTATCTTCAACATAGACCTTTACCTTATCGCCCTGCTTTACATCAGCTACTGAGAGAGGTTCGTCATTTGCATCAACAATTCTGATTGTTTCTGCATTTTGCAGGAGAGTCCTTATGGTTTTTCCTTCATAGTCCGCTTCTATTAAAATCAAAGGCCTTCTTTCGATTTTGCTCCTTCCAACATAAGCTGTTCTACTTTCCCCTTTTGTATTTACAATCAATACTTCGTCTCCTGCAACAAGTTCTGATAGGTATCTTGTTTTGTTTCCTGGAACCATTACATATGCCTGAACCGGCCCAGCATTTACTCTAAACGGTCTTGATGCCACATATTCACTTTCCAATGATTCTGAGTGTACTAAAAACATGGATTTTGAATATGATCCTATAAGCATTCCTTCTCCAGGTTTCATCATGTCTGTTGTATCAACACATACTCTGTCGCCAGAGCCTAAAGGTTTTACATTAGTTACAGTAGCTATTTTTAATTCATAGTTAGATTGGGATGCTTTAATAACTTCTTCAGCCATTCTTTTAGTTTGATTGAAATCATTGGCTTCAAAAATGATTCCATCAGTTCCATGTTCCAATGTCTCCAAAGCTACCTTTGCACCATCCAAGTCACGCACTGCAGCGATAATTTCCACATCTACTTTCTGCAAATCCGCTATGATATTTTCCAGGGGGATGATTGTCCAGTCAGTTCCAACCAATATTATATAGTCGACAATAGAACCTAATTTAACGGCCAGCTGTTCATGTGCCTTATCTGTAATTTTTATATAAGCACATACAGTTTTGCCTTCGCTTTTTGCCTTTTTGGCATTCGCGATGTCAGTTGAATCTGTAAAATCATCTTTTAAATCTAAAAATCCGTCTCCTTCACCATTAATGCCTACAAGATATATGTCTGCATCTTCATTGTTCGCAATGATTTTTACATTGCCTAACTTTCTGATGTTTTCTATATCATCAAAATCCAATACATGGTCGATTCCGGATTCCAATGCAGTGGTAATCATTTCTTTTTTATCTTCCCACAATTCATCAGGAGTACTAATCCAAGCGAATTTGTTTTGCATTTAACCACCTATTTTAAGAATTTCAAAGCTTCTTCAACTTCTAAATCATGGTGAACTACTTCTGCAATAGCCCTTGTAATTTTACCAGGATTTTCAGCCTGGAATAAATTACGTCCGAAAGCAACACCTGCTCCGCCAACTTCAAGTGAATCCTTCACCATATTCAACAGGTCTTCATCTGTGTCAACTTTAGGACCTCCTGCAATGACTACAGGAACGATAGCACCTTCAACAACTTCCCTAAATGAATCTGGATCACCAGTATAATTGGTTTTTACAATGTCAACTCCAAGTTCTGAACCTACACGTGCGGCATGCTTAACGAATTCCACATCATGCTCGTTTTCCACTTTTTGGCCTCTTGGATACATCATCGCTAGAAGCGGCATTCCCCAGTAGTCACAAGTCTCAGCTATTCCACCTAATTCCTGCAACATTTGACTTTCAGTTTCGCTTCCAAGGTTTACATGGATTGATACTGCATCCGCACCAAGTTGAATGGCTTTTTCCACACTTGTTACGGTTACCTTATCATTTGGATCCGGTGCAAGTGATGTACTTGCAGATAAGTGTACAATAAGACCAATGTCTTTACCGTAACCTCTGTGTCCTTGCTTTACAATACCCTTATGCATTAGTATTGCATCTGCTCCACCTTGGGAGATTTCATCAACAGTCTCGTCCATGTCTATAATTCCCGGAATCGGACCGCTAGATACACCATGGTCCATCGGTGCAATTACAGTTCTTCCAGTATTTCTGTTAATGATTCTTTCTAAACGAATCTTTTTACCTATCATATTAAAACCTCATTATTTATGAATTATATTTTCTCAATTATGGTATATAATAGTTATTGTACAGATAACGACAACAAATAAGTAAATATTATAAATTTATTAATATTATACTAATTAAATTAAACAAAAATATAATTTATTGTTGGAAACTATTATTCCATAAATGTAAATTTAGATAAAAATATACAAACAAAATTATTTTAAATTTAAAACTAATTAACTATTTTTTTAGAGAGGAAGTCCACAAATCAAATTCCTTAATTTGTGGAGGAATGCCAGAATCATGATAGCTTTCAAGATAACCTTCATTTGATGAAATATCCTCACCGCTGACACTTGCCGAATTTACAAATTCCAACAGCCCACGATTTCTGATTGCAGCATGCTTTGGTTTAAAAGTAGAAGACCAGATATAAAATACTTTAAAAACAGTGTCCGGATGATAGCCTCCACCCAAATCAATAGCAAGCACATCACAGGATTGAGTTATTTCAAACACATTAGCTATAACATCATGAAGACGAACATCACCAGAAATGAATTCAACATCCAGTTTGGCCATTTCCCCAATAGCTTCAGGGGAATTGTCAAGTGCAATGACCCTGCACCTATCTGCCAGTAGCCGGGTTGTCCCTCCAACATGACATCCCAATTCTATAACCGTATCGCCATCTTCAACCAGACCAAGTAGATTTTTCCTGTAGTCATTTATGTCGTAGCTAAGTTTAATCATAAGTTATCCCAAAATTGTTGAGTTTATCTATATGTAAGTTTTCAATGTTTAGGTTTTTGAGGGCATCTTCATCATATGCAAAGGCAAATGCAGTATTTCCAAGCATTGCCATGGAACTGCCCAAAATATCACTCGAAGAATTAAAATAATCAATTAGATTTTTAACTTCGTCTGAGATTAAATCAATCTCTTTAGAAAATTCCGCAGAAAATGTCAAAAAATTCTCCAATGTTGGTTCATCCTCAAATTTTTCAAGGAATTTTGAACCTGAAGTGGTGATTATCTCTTTAAAATGAGAATCCGAAATGATGTCCGATGTTTCAATACCTCCAAAGGTTTTCCATCCTACAAAGACATCCTCATTAAATGATTTTATCTCACCAATGCCAGGAGCACCAGGTTTGGTTCTTAAAACTAATCCATTACCAGTTTGGGCTATTACATCACCTAAACCTGCCCCCAAATTGACTTCAGCCATATGCGCAATCTGGCCGCAAAGCTCCAGCGAATATCCTAAGTTCAAGAATTCATTGATGGCCAGCGTTAAACTTAAAGCGGAAGCTGCTGATGTTCCGAAACCTGCACCTATCGGCAATTGAATGTCCTGAGTTATTCTAAAGTTACTTTCAATTTCCAAAATGGACAATACTTCATCAATTACGGTTGAATCCCCCTGATTAACATCAATCTCAAGTTCGTCAGAGGGCGAAATTGTTGTCTTTACTCCTTTGGAAAGTAAAAAGCCGGCACCGCATGATCCATTTTTCAATTTGATTTCATGGCTATTGATTGTAAAAAAGCCTGTGATGTGGCCCGGCACGAATACTGAATTTGTCATGTTAAATAATTTGTTTTCAGTTTAATTAAAATTTTTGACCAATTTCATATGCCTTTTTAAGGTCTTCCTCTTTTTCATCTGCATCGCCAATGAACTTGACGCCTGCAACCTCTAAAGTCTCTATAAATTCAAGTTCAGTGTTATTTATAAATGGTTGTGCTTCAGTGAGCTTAATATAGGTTTCATATATATCCTTGCCAGGATATGCATGAGTAATTATCATTGCGGCCTTACCATCAAATTTCTTATCCGGATTGTTGAAAATGGAATAGAACCTATCAACTATTGTCTTTGCCTGCGCTGTTATCTGTCCAAAATAGATTGGTGAAGCAAGAATTATGCTAGCTCCTTCAGCCAATTGATTGATAATTTCGGCTCCGTCATCTTCGTATCTGCAGTCTTTACCTTTTGCACAGATTTCACAGCCACTGCACGGATTAATATCTAAATTTTGCAAATAGTATTTAATCACTTCATGGCCATTGTCTTCAGCGCCTCTAATCATCTCATCCAGAACTCTATTTGTATTGCCTTTCTTTCTAGGACTTCCCTGTATAGCTAAAATTTTCATGATATAACCTCTAAATCTAATTAATTTAAAAAAAGTATTTAAAAATTACTAAAAAAATTTAAAAAAAAGTGAAAAAATGAATTATTCATTTATCCATGTTTCGACAGTATCTTTTGAATCATATACATTTGCACCTGGAATTGATAAACCCTTTTTGATTTCAGCTCCCGCACATAACTTCTTCAAATCTTTTTGTGCAAAACCAAAACCAGAACCCTCATGGGTCACGAATGCCTTAACTGTCTTATCTGTGAAATCAAGTTGTTCCAGTTGTGTAAACATAGGCATTGGAAGAGTTCCCCACCAATTTGGAAAACCAATGTAAATTGTATCATATGATGCTATATCACCTAACGCTTCTTTAATTTCAGGCCTTGCATCATCCTGCTGTTCCTTTTTAGCCACATCAATACATTTCATATAATCTTCAGGATAATCGACTATTGGTTCTACTTTGAATAAATCAGCGCCAGTAATTTCTTGTATATATTCAGCAATCACTTCAGTGTTTCCCTTTTCAATATTTTTTAGCTCGCCGCCGAAGTAGTTTTCACCACTTCTTGAAAAATAGATTATCAAATCTTTCATGATAATTCCCCATTAAGTAATATATCACAAAACTGTAAAAATAAAAAAATAAGAATAGTTAAAACTATTCCTTAATAGATCTGGCCAATTCTGCACCCTTTTCAAATGCTTCGGCAAGCACATCTTCATCAGGTACAAACAACACATCTAAAGTATCGCTTACAGTGAAACCTGCCTCTTCCAAATCTCTTTCGAGTTTTTTAACAGCTCCACCACCCCATCCTTTAGATGAGAATATTAAAGCATTTTTCTCGCTGCCTGTTCCTTTAAAGTTGACACAATCCAACCAATACATCATGTTTCCGATTCTAGGGAATGGCTTGTTCATCATGGTAGGGGCACCAAGTGCTATGGCTTTAGAATCTAAAATATCGGTAATTACATCATCAGGACCGTCTTCCTGCATAAAGTACATTACGGCTTCAACACCTTCACTCATAATTCCTTCAGCAATTTGGAAGGCTAGTTTTTCAGTTGAATGATGCATTGTATCATAAATGATTGTGATTTTATCCTTGCATATGCCGGATCCCCATTCACCATATTTTTCTACAATTGGAGCAGGGTTTTTCCAGATTTGACCGTGGCATGGCGCAATCATTTTAATGTCATTAATCAAACCGGTATTTGTCAATTCATCCAGTTTCATCCTAAGCATTGGAGAACCTAATGTTACAAGATTTGCATAATATTTTTGCGCTTCCCTAAGCAAGTGGTCTAAAGAATAATCCTCATCAAATCTTTTTGAATAAGCCACATGCTGTCCGAATGCATCATTTGAAAATAGAATTCCATCTTCGGCAAGCAAAGTGAACATGCTGTCAGGCCAGTGCAACATTGGAGCGGATATGAATTTTAAGGTTCTGCCACCGATATCAAGTTCATCACCTGTTTGAACAGCATTCATTTCTAAATCTGAGAAATTATGATATTGTGCTTCCAAGAATTTAATACAGTTAGCAGAAGCATATATTTCTGCATCAGGATTATATTCTTCAATTGTTTGTCTTAAAAAAGTGGAATGATCCATTTCAGAGTGGTTTTGAACAAATACATCGATTTTGAAATCTTTTCCTTCTTGAGCGAAAGCGTCTTTTACTCTTGCATCAAACTGTTCAAACATTCCTCTATAAACATTATCTATCAATACAGTTTTTTCTTCACCAAATACTAGATAAGCATTGTAGGTAGTGCCTGGAATGCCATATCCATGGAAGGTTCTACTGTTCCAGTGAATAACACCAACCCAGTATACACCGTCAGCTATCTTTACTGCTTTAGCTTTCATATTATAACCTCAAATATTTAAGTTATATAAATTTATATCAAATGTGATATATATAATATTATATTTACTAAAAGGAGTTATTATTTTGAATAAAAGAATCGATTTACATATGCACAGTTTATTCAGCGATGGAGAATTATTGCCATCCGAACTTGCAAGAAGAGCCTTAAAACTAAATCATGAAGTCATAGCCATTACAGACCATGTTGATTACTCCAATGTTGACACAATTACAGCCATCCAGGATGCAATTGATGACATTAATGCGAATTGGGACATCACTGTTGTTCTGGGCGCTGAAGTAACACATGCCCCATGCGAGTCAATCGACGGAATCGCTGCAAAAGCAAAGGATTTAGGAGCAGAAATCATTGTCGTGCATGGTGAAACATTAAACGAGCCTGTCACCCCCGGAACCAATAGGGCTGCAGTAGAGTCAAGCCATGTTGACATACTTGGACATCCAGGATTGATAACAGTTGAAGAAGCAGAAATCGCAAAAGAAAACGGCATTTATCTAGAAATTTCTGCCCGTAAGGGACACTGTCTTGGAAATGGCCATGTGGCAAACGTTGCTCGTGAAGTCGGAAACAAACTACTGGTAAACACAGACACACACTCACCGGACAACATCATCACTTTTGAAAAGTCCTATGAAATTGCTAGAGGTGCAGGACTAAGCAATGAAGAAGCTATTAAAGCAATCGTTGACAATCCACGTGAACTTCTAAAAAGCAAAGGAATTTTATGAAAGCATCAAAACTTTTAAAAATCATTCAAAAGGATTTGAAAGATTATCCCATCGATTACTTGAGAAATAAGGTAACTGATGAGCGATACAAAGACCCCCTCACCAAAAAACTTGCAAAATACAACTCCGGCGTCTATGACGACATATATGCTACAGAAATAATCGATGATTTTGATATTAAGGACAATGTAATCAAAAATATGCGCTCAGATATAGGCTATTATTTCGATACCTATGCAGGCGGTGATGAGCAAACCAAACGGTTCACCGAGAACATTTCACTCTTTTTAGCACTAATCGATAAAAAACCGCTTCATCCATACAGTGAAGATAAAAGCGATGATGTGTATTACTTTAATGGAGATTACTACTGTAAAGGACGGATCAAATACATCCACGACAAAAGATCCTTATGCAAATATTGTATTTGTAAAAATGTAGGGTTTAGTGGCTTGTTTTAATTATTTCAATACTTTATATGTTAAAATTAAATCCTTACCCAATGAATAAGAGCCAACTAGCTCCAATCTTACAGCTTCATCCATTGTGTCAAAGCCTTCACCGTCAAAGAAAGTCTTTGCATTAGCACCCCCAACCACCATAGGAGCAACGCAAATTCTTATCTCATCAATAAGTCCTGCTTTAATCATGGAAAAGTTTAAAGTTGATCCGCCTTCAAGCATCAGCTTCTCGATTCCTTCCTCATGAAGATAACTCATTAGAGAGCTTAAATCCACCCTTTTATCCCCACTCCAGAAAAACTTCACTCCTCTTTTTTTGAATGTTTCATACCTATCAGAAACCATAAAATCATATTTATATTCATTGGCGCCTGCAATTATTGTTTTTGCATCTTTATTTGTGATTCTTGCGGCAATTGGAGTCCTGCATTTACTGTCGACTACTATCCGAACAGGATTATCCTCTGGATTTGCGTCAACCTTGTGAACTGTTAGTCTTGGATCATCAGCAAGCACTGTTCCGATTCCAACCATTATCCCATCGCAGTCCTTTCTAATTTCATGAACCCTTTTTAAATCCTCTTCACCCGAAATATTTGAACTTCCGGTTTGAGTAGCAATCTTGCCGTCTAATGTCATGGCAGCATTTAAAATTACATATGGCCTCATTATTTCACCTTATATATGATAGAACAGCTCCTTTATTTGCAAGAAGTTCATCAATGTTTTATTTTCAAGCATTCCCGGCATTATCAATGCAACAATAATACCCAATATTCCAAAAACAATACCTATTGCCCAAATTATCTTTACTGCATCCTTTTCTGCAATCGGTTTTCTCAAAATTAATCTAATCAATGATTTGAAGCCAACATCAGGCCTTACCAATTTTCCTTCATCATTCAATTGCGTTGGTGTTTGCTGCTGGCGATTCATCACACCTGCTGAATAGAATTTTAAAGCAGCATCAATGATATGCGGCATCAGAACTATAATGGCAATCAATTTTACCCTGCCTATAAATGCGATGCACACGACGGCTGCACCAATAATCAATGTACCTGTATCTCCAGGGAAAATTTTAGCAGGATACCGGTTAAAGTATAGAAATGCAATCAAGGCACCGAGCATGCTCATAGAGATTATGGTTACATCATACTTTCCCAAGATTATACATGCGATTGTCAGTGATGCCATTGAAATTATGCCCAATCCAGATTCAATTCCATTTAAACCGGCCAGCATATTAGTCAAGTTGGATCCGATTGAAAGTGCGATAGGCATGCTGATAAGATAGAATATGCCCACATTAGGTGGCGCTGCCCAAATCAATGGAAGGCCTGCCAAAAACAATAAGAAGAATTTTTCCTTAGAGGACAATGCAAGCAAGTCATCAATAATGCCTATCATGCCAACAAGCAAAATTACAAGCAAGACAACTACTAGCTTGAAGGTCAAATCCTCATGCATGCAGATTCCGGAAAACATCCCAATTATAAATCCAAACAGAATCCCAAATCCACCCATCTCAGCAACAATGGGTTTCCAGGATTTATGGATATCTTTTCCAACAATACCCACTTCCTCAAGTTTTTTAATGATATTCGGCATGGATAACCGTGTTACAAAAAAAGATATAAGACCACAGATTATTGCTATTGCATACAAAGGAAGTTGTGGTAGAATCATCATATTTAATTATTTAACATTCATTATTAAAAAAAGTAATTATTTTTTATTTAAGATATAATAAACGGTCCTAAGTGGAATATCCAATTTTTCTGAAATCTCTTTAGCGGATAACCCCTCATCTTTTAGGTTAATAACTTCTTCATGATTATATTTTCGTTTTCTATTGTCAAAATCAGCACCGCTTTTATTTAAAAGATAATAAACTCTATTTATCGATAAATCCAGCTCATCTGCAATTTCACGAGCCGATAAACCCTCATTCGATAATTTCAATACTTCAAACTCGGCCCCATTAGATTTTGATTTAGATCCCCAGTTATATTTTTTAACCACTTCAATATCAAGTTGTGATAGAACATCGATATACGTTTTTGATGTTCTGCCATAAACGCTGGGAGGACAAGTAATCTCCTCCAAATTCGGATATTTATCTATCAGTTCTACAATCAAAGAAGAAGAAAGAGCCTTTGATATATGAATTGTTCTTGTATTATCATCCATATAATCACTATTTTTTTATTAAATCCAAAAATTTCTTAGATTTATCGCTTTTCGGATTTTTAATTTGGTCAATGTTTTTTATTTCTTTTTTTATTCTTGATTCATTAATATTGAATGCATTACTAATCTCTTCCATCTCAACTTCACCGTTTAAATGAATCAAAGCGGCTCCCAAGGCCACCTGATTAAATTTGATATTTGAGTTTCTGGATTGCTTTTCAAATTTGAATTTCTCATACAATAACAAATCCATTTCATATATTGACATTATTTTAATATCAGTGAAATTATTTAAGGTTTCGATGACTTTAGCATATGTAGTTTTGAAGACTTTTCTCTGTTCACGGTCAAGTTCCACCCTAATGTAAGGGAATGGCCCATTTATAATTTTACGGGAATTATTGGAAGTTGTAAGATAATACTTAAAAATATCCCACATTATCAGAGTTGAAGCGATGTTTTTAAAAGTATTTTTATAAATGGAATCCTTAATTTTTATATCCCTACTTAAAGACCTTTTGATATTTCCAAAACGATCAATGTAATTTAATTTTTTAAATTCCTCTTGAATTTGAGCTTCTCTCCAAGTTTCAATTGCATTTAAATCAAATTTATCTATAAAATCAGGAGTTAAATTTTCATATTTTGCAATCGTATCATAATATTTATTTAACCTTTTAAAATCTGTTAACCTTCTTTTTAGAATATCATCTTTAATGTCGTTTATGATTTCTTCAGAATATTTGACATATCCAAGAGCAAGAGCAGTTCTGGCATGCTTATCATCAATAATGGCGGGTTTAGTTCTATGGAACCTCAAAGCCTCTATCCTAACGTTTCGACCATAAATGCGCCTTACTTCCTCCTCATAATTATTCACATATTCAGAATCAAGGGTGAAGTTCTTTCTTATCAGACGGTTATTCTTATCTCTGAATCTAACAACAAGAGAGATTGTTTTTACAACACCTTTACGCTCTTGTTTAAGAATATTTAAAACTTGCTTAAAAGATTCACGGCCATAATTTGAAAGTTCTCCCATCAATACCATATAATTTCCGGACAATGGTAAAAATGGAATTATTTCAAGCCTATGAGTTGCTTCCTTATTTATTTTGAATGTAAAACCCATTGATCCGCAACTGCATTTGGCATCAAGTTGTTTATAGTCATTGATTGAATATTTCTTATAACATGAATTGCATTTCACATACCCGAATTGTTCTAGATTTCCAATTGCAATCTTATGAGAGTCAATAGCTGATTTGACCCTATCCAAAATATTTTTTTTAGAATTCGCTCTCATTCTAAAAATCTGATTGTGGCGGCTGTTTTCGCCTACCTCCTCAAGAGATACGTCAGCCACCGATTTAGTACCGTACCGATTCAAGGATGTAAAAGGAGCAGTATATCCTTGAGCATCCATATCATCCTTTAGGTTTTGTAAATAATCTAATCTGTCAACTAGCTTAAAATAAAGATTTTTGAAATTGTCAAAATCCTCAATATCATCCAATATGATTTGGTCATTTGAAATTTCTTTTAAGAATTTCTCGGCTTTATTTACTAGGACAGACTCTTCCATATCAATCAAATTTATTGAATTCTTTCGCCGACTTTTCCTGCTTCATCTGGATATAGTAAAGCACCTGTTTCACCTGTAGCCAAAATCATGCCTTCAGATAAAGTTCCGAATAATTTTGCTGGCTGCAAATTAGCTACAACACAGACTTTTCTATCGACTAACTCTTCTGGTGAGTAGAATTTTGCAAGGCCTGCAACAATTTGCCTTGGCTTGTCTTCTCCAATGTCAACTTGTAATTTTAATAGTTTATCGGATTTCTTTATTTTTTCAGCTTCCAATACTTGTCCTATCTTAATTACGACTTCATCAAAATCATCAATACTAATTAAATCGCTCATGTTTTCATCCTCTTTTTCTTTTAGGTTTTCCTGTAATTTTGCTTTTTCAGCCTCGATTACTTCATCATCAATCTTTTTAAATAATGGTTTTGCCTTGTTTATTTCATGGCCTGCAGGTAAAAATACACTTGCATCTTTCCATTCATTTAAATTTTCTATATTCATAATTTTAGCTATCTCATCAGCTTTGGTTGGTAGATATGGTTTTAAAGTGAAAGCCAATGTTTTAGCCAGTTGATTTGATAAATATAAACAATTAGCTGCTTTTTGCATGTCCTCTTTTACAGCTTTCCATGGTTCCTGATCGTTGAAATATTTATTTCCTTTTTTAGCCACTTTAAATATTTCAAGCAAACCTTCCCTAAATTCGAATTTAGAGATATATTCCCCTGCTTTTGAAGGCAAGTTTTCAATGGCACTCTTGAATTCCTCATCCTCCGTAGACGGATTTGCATATTCAGGAATCTTATTGTCAAAATATTTGCGGGTGAATGTAAATGTCCTGTGCAGGAAATTGCCGATTACATCAGCCAATTCATCATTGTTTCTTCTTTGGAAATCATCCCATGAGAAGTCTGAATCCTTATTTAAAGGAGCATTGATTGTAAGGTAATATCTTAATAAATCAGGATTGAAATCCTTTACAAAATCAGCTATCCAAATTACCCAATTTTTACTTGTAGACATTTTTTCCCCTTCAAGAGATAAAAATTCCCCAGCATAAATCATGTCAGGCAACTTGCATCCATATGCCTTTAGGAGTCCCGGCCAGAAAATTGAATGGTGGTAAATGATATCCTTTCCAATGAAATGCACTACAAAATCATTCCAGTATTCTTCCCATTTCATGCCTGATTGGCTGGACCATTGGCTGGCTGAAGAGATATAACCTAAAAATGCTTCAATCCACACGTATAGTACCTTACCTTGAGCTTCATCAAGAGGCACTGGAATACCCCAGTCCATATCCCTTGTCAAGGTCCAATCGTTTAAACCTTCCTTTAACCAATTAGAAGCATAATTTTTTACATTTGCCGGGAGGTTTTCGTTTGAAGAGATGTATTCCTTTAAATCGTCCTCAAATTCGGACAACTTAAATGCATATTGGAAAGTGTCCTTGATTATTGGAGCTGTACCGCATGTAATGCAGTGAGGTTCATCAAGCTCCGTTGGGTCAAGTGCCTTTCCACATTTCTCACAGTGATCCCCTCTTGCTTCAGACCCACATACAGGACACAGGCCTTCAACATACCTGTCAGGCAAGAACTTATTACAATTAGGACAATATAACTGTTGAATGTCTTGCCTGTAAATTAACCCCTTTTCATACAGGTCCATGAAGAAATTCTGAGCAATCTCATAGTGAACTTCATCTGTAGTTCTTGTAAAATTATCGAGAGATATGTTCATTGATTCTACATCTTTAACAATCATATCATGATATCTTTTAGAAATTTCAATTGGTTTTTTATTTTCCTTATCCGCCTTTACTGCAATCGGTGTTCCATGTTCATCAGTAGCGCAAACCAACAACACATCATTACCAATCATTCTATTATACCTTGCATAGATATCTGCCGGCAAATAAGTAGAACGAATATGGCCTAAATGACATGGACCATTTGCATAAGGAAGTGCACATGAAATAAATATTTTAGACATTTATATTTTCCCCTTATTTATTTTAAACATTTAATAATTATGTCGTTTATATATAATAAATTATTATTTTTAACGTTGTTATAAAATGCTAAATCCAAGTAAAAATTGATTTTGAAAATGAGTTAGCTATTTAAAATATAAAATAAAAAGTTAAAATCATGGCTGAAGTTTCATATATCAACCCATTGTCAAATGAAGGAAAACAGATTATAAGACAATACGGCGATTTAAATCAAATATTTCAAGAGGATGAAACCCTAGTTGAAATTATAACTCACACTACAAATCAAAAAATATCTGATGATGCCATAATTCCCAAATCATATCATGATTTGGCCATAAAACGTATACAATGGGCCATTGAGAAAAAAAACAATAAGAACTTCACACAATCTGAATTCGAATACTTGACTAATGAAGAGCTCTTTATGCAGGACGTGGTCACTTTTCATATACTCTGCCAAGCCATTGCAATCCAATTCAATACCGGCTCACGCGAGACAAGGCTTTTTGTTGAATCACTTGGAACATTAATCCTTGAAAGATTGGCCAAAATTCCTCCAATGTCAAGAGCAGAAATAATTGATGAAGTGTTAGATGAAGTGAAAACAGACGGTGCAATCCATTGGAAATCTCTAAGAGATGTGGTGGCTTCAAAAAAACTAAAATTAACTGATTTATTGATAGATGATGGAGACATTATTCTCCAGCAAGACGATTTTCTTGAAAGATTTTCTGATAAATTCCATGACAGAAGCCCCGATAGAATGTATGGAATATTAATAGGCGATACTGTCAAGGAACAGATTCTATCCAGACTCATTATGCAAAAAACCGAAGAATACATTGCAAGAATTAAGGAAATGTCTGCCAGAATTGAAATTCACCCCGCCATCATAAAAATAGGCGAAGAGCTGAAGGACTTCATACCTGATGAAACCAGCAAATATAATCAATATTATGCAGGAAGTGGTGGAATTTACGGAAGTGTGCAAGCTGGAAAACTTAATCCCGATGCATTTCCACCGTGCATCAAAACAACAGTTGAAGGTGTATCATCAGGAGGACGTAATGATGCAATCGTGCTTCTTTTGACATCATTTGCATCATATGCAAGGTTATATCCTAGAATATTTGCCTCAGATGAAAGCGTGAAAGTGTCAGACATGGATCCTGATTTGTCCATTACTGAAAATGAAATCCTTCCATTAATCTTTGATGCTGCAGACAACTGTACACCACCACTATTCGAAGACCAACCCCAAGAAAAAATAAATATCATATCAAAATTAGGTTTTGGAATGCACGATAAAGTAGACATCAACCATGAAGGCGAAACAAAATGGTACACTCCAATGAGCTGCGAGAAAATAAAAATACATTTGCCTCACCTATGCCATCCGGACAAATCATGCAAAGGAATAAATAACCCATTATCCTGCTATGGGCGTAAAAAATTCCAATTGGACAACACAAAAACTGAAGGTAAAAATAATGATTAAAGAAAAATTATTTACATCCAATAAATTCACAAGAAAATTTATCATTTGGTTTTTATCTAAAAAAGAAAATGGGGAATGGAATTCAAAGACATTAAGAATTCTATTTAAGAAATATAGAAGAATTGACGTTGATTTTGCTTCTTATGGATGGGCTCGTGACGGTATCGATGGGCCGCTTACAATTGGAAAATATTGCAGTATTGGATCTAATTTCAGAAGAATATCATTTAACCATCCTATAGATGGAGTTTCAACTCACCCAATTTGGTTCAATCCTAAATTTAATTGGGTTAAAAAAGATTTTAGAAAAAGAGCACATCTTAAAATTGATAATGATGTTTGGATAGGCGATAATGTAACAATCCTTCCAAATTGCAAACATATCGGAAACGGAGCAGTAATAGCGGCAGGCGCAGTTTTAACAAAAAATGTTGGACCATATGAAATTTGGGGCGGAGTTCCCGCAAAATGTCTTAAAAAAAGATTTGACGATGAGACCTGTCAAAGATTAGAAAAAAGCGAGTGGTGGAATTTACCAGAATCCCAATTAAAAGAATTAATAGAAGACTTTTCCAATCCTAACCAATTTCTGGATAAATTACAAAGATGACTGTGAAAATTGAAATGGATTGTGGTCCTCATATATCGCATCATAATATCTATTTAAAATCTTAGATTCCCACATGTTATAATTGGCTTGTTCCTTTTTTTCAAAATTATATGCTAAAATTCCAATTGTGCGTTCATACTCGTCTATGCCTTTTTTCTCGCAAAAATCAGTTATAATATCAGGAACATATTCACATGGGTCATCACTGCTGAATTCCAAAAATTCCTCATATTCACTTTTAGAAAAGAAATCCTCTTCTGAGACTGGTTCTTCATGGGATTCAATGGAAAATAATTCAATATAAATTTCTGCAGCTAAGGGTAATTGATTCAATTCAATGCCCAATCCATAAACATTGCCTGTTTCTAAGTTTAATACGGTATGCCCTGTTCTTTGGCAAGCTAACCAATTATCATAAGCCGGTTTTACAATATCTTCAGGTGTTAAACTTGATAGAATTGTTTTTAAGTGTTCAACACCTATTACTTCAACATACTCCTCCATATGATTATATTATTTGACATGACTAATAAAAGTGTGCAAAAACACATCTGCCCAAATAATATATACTTTGAAAATAAATTTATAATCATGTTCTCTAAATCCACCATCAAGGAGCGAAGGCAATATTATCGTGAGGAATGGAACCCTAAGGACTTGCCAGACTTCATAGCCAAAGATATTAAAAAAAGGGAGTTCGGTTTTGACCATAACGGCAGAGGTCCTAACGATAGATACAAAGTATTTAGAGGAACCGAGTCTTTGCGAAAATTTTTAAGATTTAAAGCCCCTTTTGCTGCATACATCTCCGTTGCATTTTACAATAATCCTAGAAGAAGGGAAGATTGGCTTAAGGCGGAATATATTTTCGATGTTGATGCAAAAGACATTCCAATCAGGTCCTGCCAATGCGATGGCGTTTGTGAAACATGCCTTGGTGAAGCCTTAGAAATCGTCAATAATCTCATCGACACGCTGCAAGGTGATTTGGGCCTTAAAAATATACATTTAATATATTCTGGAAGAGGGTACCACATTAGAATTTTAGATGAGGAAATGATGTTGGCCAACAGTGAACTTAGATCAGAGGTTTTGAAGTATGTTGCAGGTGCAGAAGTTCCTAAATCTCAATTCATAAACTCTGAAATATCAAATCAAAGCTTTAACTTTGAACACTTCTCCATTCCAATTGGATATTCCAAAATATTTACCAATAAGGTTAAATTCAATATTCAGCATTTAGTTGGAAATGAAAAACTAGACGGAATTAATCCCAAATTAATGAAGGACATTATTGCTTCAAGACACCATTTAGAAAATGACGATTGGGGATATTTCAAAAGAGACATCGGCCCAAGACGTTATAAAAATCTTGTTGAAGCAATGGCAAGAGTCAATCTGGCAACAATTGACGCTAAAGTTACAATAGATTTGAAACGTATCTTAAGACTTCCTTCATCCCTTCACTCAAAAGTCAGCATGAAGTGCATGGAAGTTAAAAACAGAGAAACTTTCGACCCATTTGATAAGGCAGTTCCAAAATTTGTTTATGAGAGAAAAACAGCTTAGTTAAGACAATAGCTTATCTGACTCCAGGCATTTGGATACTATTTTTTCGGATATGACTTCAGCAGAATCATCAGCAGGAATTACATTCCAGTTGTAGGTAAATTTTTGTGACCTTTGGCGATTTTTAGTAAGGGATTCCATATTTTCGAACATTTCAGTCTCCTCACCACGAGAATCCATCCTTCTAAGGGATTCCTCTGGACTTACATCCAAAAAGAACATGCAGTCGGATGTAGGTAAAATAAAATTAACGATTTTATAAACAAGAGTATTTACACCATTTGGAAGATACATTACCGCTAAGATATACCTTGAAAAAATAACAACATCCGTATTTTTATTATAGCAGAACATTTGAACAGACCTAATTGCATCTAAACCAAAATAGATTGTGGCTTTTATATGGTTAATTTTTCCCTCCTTTAGAAGAGATTGCTTTGATTTTCTACCGTATTTATTGTCGCAGCATGGATGGGACCTTATAGTAACATCCCTTCCTTGCTTCTTATACACTTCAGCAATCAGATTAACTTGAGTATCCTTTCCAGAGCCATCTAAGCCATCAATGACAATGAACTTCTTCATTTTTACACCTAGATTATTTTGAATTCATCTCCATTGCATCTTCAATCGGATAAAATTCCGTGTATTTGGAATTTCTTTCTATCGGATTTCTATCCAAATCTCTAACCATCCTACTCAATGTATCAATTGATGCTTCAACTCCATCAGGCGCTCCGGAAGCTTCGGACAATTCATCCCCACCTAATGTTCCTCCCAGATCATTTGCACCAGCAGTCAATACAACCTGTGCAAATCTGAATCCCATTTTTACCCATGAAACTTGAATATTCGGGATTAAATCTTTAAGCATCAATCTTGAAACAGCATACAGTTTCAAGTCTTGAGTTCCTGTAGCTCCAAGGTTTGACTGGCCTTCCAAAAATATTGGAGAGTATTCATGCATAAAAGTCATTGGAATAAATTCTGTAAAACCGTTAGTATCCTGTTGAATCTGTCTGATAATGTCAATATGCTCTACCCTTTCTTCTAGATTTTCCACATGGCCGTACATTATTGTTGCAGAACCTGGAATTCCAACTTCCTGAGCTGTTTTTACAATATCTATCCATTCAGCTACACTAACTTTTTCAGGACAGATTATTTCTCTTGACCTGTCGGTCAATATTTCTGCAGCAGTTCCTGGCAATGTATCAAGCCCTGCTTTTTTTAGTATTTCAAAACCTTCAGCAATGTCTATTCCAGATAATGAGCAAGCATCCTTTATCATTGTTGGTGAAAATCCATGAATTGAAACGTCATGATATTCATCTTTCAATAATGTAAGCAAATGTTCATAATAATCAATGTCCGCATCGGGAAGTACTCCACCCATCAATGTAAATTCACGAGCGCCATTCGCCACGGCCCCCCTTGCCTTTTGAAGTATTTGCTCATCATTTAAAATATAAGCATCAGAGTCTCCAACATCCCTTCCGAATGCACAGAATCCACATCTAACAGTGCATATGTTTGTGAAATTAATATTGCAGTTGTTAATGAATGTTACATTGTCTCCAACAATTTGGTGTCTTAAAAAATCAGCAGTTGCCAGCAAGGGATATAATTCCTGCCCCTTAATATTCATCAAATAATTTGCTTCTTCAACATTAATTTCTTCATCCAAAGATTTTGTTAAAATTTTTTCTGTTTTGGAAGAAATCGGAAGTTTGTCAAACATGATTTTATATTACTTTAAAGTTAAATAAAAAGGTTACTATTAAGTTTCAGTAATGTATAATAACCTAAATTAATTAAATTAAAAAATCATTATCAAATAGCTATTTATAATATTTTTAATATAATACTAATATATATTAAATTGAAGTGATATGATGGACAGTACAGAAGCTATTTATAATGGCCTAAAAGACGCTGGAATTGATTTCATTGTAAGCGTTCCATGCGTAAACCTATCAAAACTGTTAAACATGATCGATGAAGATGATGAAATAATCCACATTCCAGTTACCCGTGAAGAGGAAGGAATTGGAATATGTGCTGGAGCTTATCTTGGCGGCAAAAAAACTGCCATTTTAATGCAAAATTCAGGACTTGGAAATTCTATAAATGCTTTAAAATCCCTTATGGAGCTGTATGAATTTCCACTGTTAATGATAATGAGCCACAGAGGAACAGAAGGAGAATCTATTTGCGGACAAGTCCCCATGGGCCAGTCTACACCAAGAATCCTGGAAGCCATGGACTTTAAATTCTTCAAACCTGGAACTCCTGAAGCAGCTTATGAGGACATTAGGGAATCTTGGGAATTATCTCTTGAAGATGGAAAACCTGTTTCAGTACTTTTAGAAATTAAATATTGGTGATAATATGGCAAGAAGAGAAGCAATCGCAGAAATAATGGAACATATTGATGATGAACTTGTTGTATGCAATATCGGGTTTCCTTCAAGAGAATTGTATGACATAAAAGACAGGGACGAGAACTTCTATATGATTGGGTCAATGGGCCTTGCATCATCAATCGGATTTGGTCTTGCACTTGCAAAACCTGAAAAGGATATTGTCGTGATTGATGGAGACGGTTCTCTTTTAATGAACATGGGTTCTCTTGTAACCATTTTTGCAAACAATCCTCAAAACCTAACATGGATTGTTATCGACAATGGCGCTTATGGTTCTACTGGAAATCAGGATACCTATTCACAGTTGATTGATTTGAAAGATATTGCAAAAAGCGTTGGGTTCAAAAACAGCCATAATTTTGAAGAAATTAATCTAAAAGAAATTATCAATAGCAAAGATTCTAGATTTATTGTATACAATACAGAAGCCGGGAATTCAACAGCACCTATCATTGATTTGGAACCTATTGAAATCAAAGAAAGATTCATGAAAGCTATAAAGTAAACTGATAGCTTTTATTTATTATATTTTAAAAAAATAAAGAGGATATAACTTAATTAGATAAGTTATAATTTAGCCTCATTCAATTCTTCTATTTTTTTATCAAATTCCGTTAGCTTGCGGGCAAGCCCTGAGAAGTAAGGGATATAAACTTTTGAAAATGTCAACCTTTTAGGGTTTTGATTTAACTCAGATATTCTATTTTTAACCCTTTGGATTTTCCTTTCAACCTCATCATACATTAAATCTCCAGGGAATTCACCAATAAATACTCCATCTGCACCGTTATTAAGTGCATAGTGAATATGGTCTGGACTTACACGATTTACGGAAATGACTTTAATTATATGAATGGATTCCGGATATGAAAGCCTATTTACTCCAATATTATCTGCAGCAGTATAACCAATATTATCTAAAAATACAAGAATCATACGTTCGCCTTCTCGTTTTTTAGACAGAACCCCTTTAATGGTTGCCAAAATCTTTTCATCTATATTGCCGTTTACATGAATAGCTCCAGTATTACATCCAACAAGACATTTTCCACAACCGTTACAGCTCATCGGATCAATATAAACTTCATCATTTTGAATACTCATGGACTTGTATTTACAACGTTTAATACATTCTCCACAAAGCGTGCATTTTTCTTTATCAATTTCTGCAATGAATGGCTCGATTTCAACTCCGCCATAGTTATATTCTCCAACTTTTGCTGCAGCTGCAGTCGCCTGCATTATTGAATCAGTGATGTCTTTTGGATCGTGCGCTGTACCACACACAAATATTCCCTGTACATCGGTTGCTATCGGTTTTATTTTTGGATGTGATTCCTTAATGAATCCGTCTTCAGTTACCCCGACATTTAAAATTTGAGCTATTTCACGAGTGCCGTCTGATGGTTCCATTGCAGTTGACAACACTACCATGTCCGCTTCTATTTCAACAAATTCACCTTTAAGAGTATCCTCTGTTCTTACAATGAAATTGTCTCCTTTTTTGACTACCTCTCCAGGACGTCCCCTCAAGAATCTAACTTCATTTTCCTGAGTGTGCTTGTAGTATTTTTCAAACATACCTGGAGTTCTAATGTCAGTATAACAAATCAAAACATCAGTATCAGGATACTTATGCTTAATGATATTTGCATTCTTAAGTGCAACTGTACAGCATATTTTTGAACAGTATTTGTGTCCATCCGGCTTTTCATCCCTTGAACCAACGCATTGTATCATTACTACACGCTTTGGAACTTCGCCATTTGCCTTTAGAAGTTTGCCTTTAGTAGGACCATTTACCCCTGTGATACGGCCAAGTTCGGATTGGGTTATTACGTCATCATATCTAAGATAACCATATTCCGGGCGCTTTTCCATATCAAATAATTTATGCCCTGTTGCAACGACGACAGAACCTACTTGAAGAGGTATCCTTTCTGGCTTTCCTCTAAGCTTAATTGCTTTCATGGTACATGCTTTAACACAATTACTGCACTTATCACAATTTTCCATGTCAATTACATAAGCCTCAGGATATGATTGTCCAAATGGCCTATATATAGCCTTTCTTGTTGACAGGTTGTCATTCCAATCGTTTGGAACTTCAACTTCACATGCTTCCGCACATTTACCGCATGCGATACATTTTTCTGTATCAACATATCTTGGAGATCTCTCTAGGATTAAGTTATATGTCCCAGCTCGTCTTTCAGCTTCAATAACTTTGGTATTTGTTAAGATTTCAATGTTTTCATTCCAGACAAGCTCATTTAAAATTGGATTTAAAAGACACATTCCACATTCTTCAGCAATTTTAACCGGTGAGAAAACCTTACCTATTTTTGCCATGTGCCCGCCAATTGATGGTGACTGCTCTATGATAGTTACTTTTGTTCCTTGCTTTGCAATGGATAATGCAGCATTCATTCCTGCAATTCCACCACCGATAACAGCAACTTCTTTAGGAGTTTGACAATAAATTGGATCTACGGCATCAGATTGCTTAACTTTCTCAATAGATGCATTTATAAGAGTTATGGCCTTATTAGTTGCTTTTTCCTTATCAGAGTGAACCCATGAACATTGTTCCCTAATATTCGCCATATCCATCAAATATGGATTTAAAGGTTTTACATAATCTTGAAATGTTTTTTCATGACTTATAGGAGAGCATGCAGCAACGACAACCCTGTCCAGGTCATGTTCAAAGATTGCATCACGAATGATTTTACGGCCGTTTAGAGAACATAAATTCTCAAACTGTCCAATAAACTCAACATCAAGTTTCTCACGAACCTTATCCAAATCAATTACATCTGCAATGTTTCCACCGCATTCACATAAAAAAACGCCAATTTTTAATTCATCCCTCATTTTTCAACCTCCCTTAACTCTTTAATAATAGAATTTATAGGTACTGTATGTGCTTTTTGACCTATGACTTTATCCAAATCTCCTCCCATTGCCAATGCAATAAATTGGGCAATGTTTAAATGAATTGCCTTGAATTTTCTTCCTTCCCTTTCAGAAATTAAGTGTTGATATCTATCGAATTGAATATGGCAATTAGGGCATAAATGAACTAGTATATCAACATCTTCATCTTTAATGGCATTCATTTTATCCGCTGTAGCCGTAAATGACAAATCAGGATTAGAGTATCTTTGTCTAAAACCTGTTCCGCAAGTTGCTCTTTTGTGGTCATACCATCCAATTGTTTCGCATCCGCATGCTTCTATCAATTCATCCATCACGTTAGGGTCCCTTACACCGCCAATGGTGTCTTCATAATGTACTTTACAATAATGACATCCATGATGAGTAGCTATCTTATAATCACTTAAATCATATTTGATATGCTTTTTAATTTCATCTTTTTTGTTGTATAAGATATCGACTACATGATAGATGTTTTTTGTTGGATCCAAGTCATTTTTGTTATATTTCAAATGACTTAAACCGTTTTCATCAAACAATTTGTTGATGTGCTCTCTTAAATCATCTTTCTTATTTAATAATTTCACTGATTTTTTATTGATTGCATAGCAGGTAGCGCACATCATCACCATATTCGGCCTTCCCAAATCCTTTGCGATTTTAAAGTTGCGCGCTCCAATTGCTGATGTATCAACTTGATTGAAGACATCCGAATAATGGCCGAGGCCAGTGCAGCAAGTCTGCTTTTCGGAAATTGCATAGTCGATTCCCAACTTATCGAAAACGAATTTTGTAGATGCCTCAACACCAGGATATTCAACACTGACGAGACAACTTCTAAATAAAAGAATATTGCTATCAGGAATGTACTTCATCTTTAGCCTCCTGAGATTCTCTTATATTTTCAATTTTTTCTTTAAAGCCTGTAATTGTTAAAATTAAACTAACTTCATCAATAACATCTTGAGGCGGCATTAAAGGAGGGTTCAATTCAAGTTCTTCTCGAATTTCTGTTAGATTTTGTCTGAAATCCCACCAGCCCGGCACATCGCGGTCTATATCTGCAAAGAATATTTCCGGTATCGCACCAATCGCTGCATTAAAATAGCTATCTGCAAATCCTAAATATTCATAAAGCTTGTCCCATGCAATGCCATTTTCAATTGCAAATTGCTTTAAAATCTGATTTACTTCACAAACACTGTTTCCAACGGGGCAAACACTATGGCAAGTGTAACAGTAAAAGCAATTCCAAATGATTTCATCCTCTAATATTGTCATATCACCCTCCAAAACTCTCTCCATTATATCCCTTGGATTGTATTCGGAGTGTCTTGCAGCAGGACATGTGGATGTGCACATTCCACATTGCACACATTTTAAAACACCTTCATCCTTTGAATTTTTTACATCATGAATAATGTCTTCTGCAAAATTTATGGGCGTATCCGTAATTTTCTGTTGGCTAGTCAAATAACCACCTCACAATTTAAATTCTCTGTTCTCGATCATTTTCTTTAATTTTAAAGACAGTTTGTTTCCTCTCAACCTATCTGATTGCCTACATATAATCGGAATATTTACATTTTGTCCGTTAATTTCCAAATCCACATCACCAGTATTCATGTCAAATGCATCATGAGAGCAGAAATTAGCACACATTCCACAACCATAACAGTGAGCGATATTCAGACTGCCTTTTTCAAATGCATTTGTAGGGCAAATTTCCTCAACTATACATTTATCACAGCTTGAACATTTGTCTCGATTATATTGAGGTCTCAAATCATAATTTTCCCACATTTCCTGATAATTGGTATTGTCCAATGGCAGGTGACGCCCTTTAATGTCTGCAACGGGCAGGTCAATTTTATCATCTGTTATCAATAGATTATTGTAAATTTCTTCAGATAATACCGGTATCGGAATGGCTACAGTGTCATATATCTCTCCGCCTTGACCTGTCTTAAATCCTCCCATATAATATGGATCCATTTTAGTTAAATCACCGGATAACATTAAATTAGGCTTTTCAGCACTTGATCTTGTACCATCGCCTAAAATATATCCTACAGTGCCATTCAAAAGTACTCTCTTACCTTCTTTTATGACATTATGAGGAATATCATTTTGAAGGGGATTCAAGTCTCCGCAACCTGAGAATGTTAATCCTGACAGATTGCCTTCCAGAGGAGTTGCTGCAAATATTGATGATACCGCATCAGAATTTGGATTTGTGAATGCAGTGTAGTTTTTAAATGCCATACGGGCACCTATTATCTGTCCACGTGTGATATCATCTATTGTAATTGTATTATTGATTGTCTTTCCATCTACACTTTCAACAACCACATCAACTTCCCTACCTTCAAGAATGTCTTTAAGAAGGAATCCTCCACCATAATTTTCATCATGAATTGAGTGGGCAGTTCCATGCAAAATAACGTCAACAGAACCTAACCATTCATTAGGGCAAGGCCCTGCATAAGCCGGAACCCCATTTAAATAAACTTCACGGGCCCTTATGAATTCCCCTGGTTTGGACACTATGAAATTTAGAATAGCTGCAGTTCCGCTCATGACTCCACAAGTTCCAGTGGTAACTACATCCACTTCTTCAAAACTTGGTGTTTCACCTTTTTTTATGAGTTTTTTAAACTCTTCTGCAGTGTAAATATTAGCTTCGCCCTTTTCAATTTTTTCATTGATTTGGCTTATTGTACGTGAATTATTCAATTTAAAACTTCCTTAAATTTTTCCTAATGTATCTCCCCTAAGGCCTCTCCTTAATGTTTCAAGAGAGGTAATGTCATCACTTGAAATATTTCCCAAATTAACGGCATTTCCTAATTTCAATATGAAAAATACTTGTTGGTCTTTATTTGGAGCTTCCCAAAGGATTTTGTTTCCATCAACATTATCTAGAATATAGTCTATTTCATCCTCTTTGGCATTTCCTGACTTATCGAAAATTCCAATGTTTTTTCCGCCTTCTCTTGCTTCCACAATGATTAATGATGATCCTGCTTTCAGCTCTTCATCCATATATTTGATCCTGTCATCCAATGATAATTCCTTATCCAAATCAGGATTTTTTTTGCCGACTTCAGATAATACCTCAAAACCTTCATCCACCGCCATTTCGATGCAATCCAATTTATCTTCGCGAGGAATATTAACAGACCCATCTGATACCTCAATTGCCGGAAATCCAAGGTCATGGGCTTCTTTGAAATATTCATTTAATTTGTCATTTTTATAAGCCAGTTCAAATAATGTTCCTCCAGTGTAAGGAGTAATTTCATGCTCTTTATACATTTCAACTTTTGCTTTAATTATATTCTGTTCATGGACAATGGATGTTCCCCAACCGAATTTCAAGTAATCCACATATTCTCCAGAGATATCCATTAAGCTATTAGCAGTTTCAAGGCCTAAACCTTTGTCTAAAACCATTGTGATGCCACAATTTCTAGGTTTTTCTTCTCTTTTTTTGGATAAAAATTCAAAAGATTTCAAAATATCACGCGTGTTAATTTTAATGTTTTATTTATAAATAATAAATTATAGTATATAAATATTATTAAGATTTTGCTTTTTTGAAAAATATAACAAGCATAATTAAAAAAAGTTAAAAAAAAAATAAAAAATTTAGTTCGCATTAATCTCATTTTCAGATCTGGTAACTAAATCAGATAAGGAATTGCGAACGTTTTCAGGAATAGAATTGTCTTCTTTATCAGCTATTACCTGTGAAATAATTTTACATAGAACAAAAATAGCATGTTTGTGTTCAGCTTTTGTTTTGTGAATGTGGTGAGGGCTTATTTTTAGGGTGATATATTCACTACAGTCATTTGTAATTTGGTCATCTTCTGCTAAATATTTTAAAACATATACTAAAAATTGATGTAATTGTATCATTTCGTCTTTGTACATAGATATCTAACCCAATTAACTAATTTAAATTTAGTTAAAAAATTAACTCCTTTTTCTATACAATAATATTGTATGCTAATCATATTTAAACCTTGCATTATAAAATACATTACAAAAATTGCAAATCAATTCAAATTAAGATTTATTAAATTATTCTTTAATGAAATGAAAATATTAGAAAATTCAAGGGAATAACTAATTCTAATGACAAATAAACATGCCAAAAAAAACAGTCATAATTTGACTTGAAATTCATCGACCTCAACGATCCTTGGCAACTTACCAATGGTTGCAACATTCCCGCCACTAATTATCAAAGCACCGAAAAAATGCTCTCTAAAGTTTTCACAACATTCCAATGCATTTGAAACTTTATCCTCACTTGTTTCGCCAGCAACTTCATTTGCAATTCTAGTGGCAAGACCATCACAGACAGCCGCCGAATTACCGATAACAGTTACACTATCAGAATCACCGAAACTTATGGAATGACCGATTTTCCCCGAAGAAGTGCAAATTCCTAATGGGGTTTTCCTTTTTTTAATTTCAAATGCAATATTATTGCCTAAAAATTCATTGTTTGAATAAATTCCACATAATACCTTTTTATCGTTGACAATAGCAATGTCCCCACCATTTTCAACAACGGAATATGAAGATTTTTTATTCATCAGATATCTTAGGGATAATTCGGAAATTGTTCCGGCAACGCATGCCATCGGCCCAACATCGGCAATTTTGGATGATTCATACATCTTGAAAACAATATATGGCAATTCCTCCTCGGGAATTTCAAGAGGATTTAAAGAGAGTGAAAAATAATTATTTTTCAGAATATAATCTTTAAGATCTCGGCGAACAGATAAAATAAATCTTTCCAGATTATGATTCTCCAAATCAGTCGTTAATCTAATATGAGTTTCATCCAAATCAATTTGTGAAAAATTCATATTTAATAATTTAATTTATTAATTATTAAACCTATATTAAATATCATGAAAGCCCTTAACAAAATGCTTTGTTTAGTCGACGGCGAACATTACCTGCCAGTCACTCAAGAAGCAATAGATACATTAAACAATCTGGAACACATCGATATAGTTGCCGCTGTTTTTATAGGAGGAACAGAAAAGCTAAGAGACGATTCAGAAGAGTCTTATTCGGAAAAACTTGGAATTCCCGTTAGATTTGCAAATGACAAGGAAATTCCATATGACCTTATAGCCGAAATGATTAGAGACTTCAATGTTGATACCGTGATGGATTTAAGTGATGAACCCATCCTAGATTATTCAAAAAGGTTTAAAATTGCTTGCAAAGTATTAAACGAAGGAATCAGCTATGAAGGCCCTGATTTCAAATTCGAACCTACTTCCCAATATGACATTATGAAAAAGCCTTCAATTACAATTCTTGGTACAGGCAAGCGGATTGGAAAAACTGCCGTTTCAGGATTCGTTTCCAGATTAATTGATAAAAAGGGGTATGAACCATGCGTTATTGCCATGGGTAGAGGAGGACCTGAAGAGCCGGAAATTGTTCATGGCGAAAAACTGGAAATCAATGCAGAATTTTTACTTGAACAATCTGAAAAAGGAGTTCATGCAGCAAGCGACCATTGGGAAGATGCATTAATGAGCCGCATATTAACTATCGGCTGTAGGCGTTGTGGAGGAGGAATGGCTGGCGAAGTATTTCTCACCAATATGAAAAAAGGAGCGCGTCTAGCTAATGAAGTTGATTCCAAATTTGCCATTTTTGAGGGCAGCGGTGCCGCAATACCTCCAATCAAGACTAATAAAAAAATATCATTGATTGGAGCCAACCAGCCTTTGGAGAATTTAACAACATATTTCGGACCGTATAGGATAGGGCTTGGAGATCTTGTCATCCTAACAATGTGTGAAGAGCCTATGTGCTCATTGGAGAAAAGAGAAAAAATAGAAGAATTCGTCAATGAGATAAACCCCGAAGCGACTGTCATCTCAACAGTGTTTAGGCCTAAACCACTTTCAGACATCTCAAACAAAAAAGTCTTATTTGCTACAACCGCTCCAGAGGATGTCAAAGAAAAATTAGTTGGATATCTGGAGGAAAATTACAATTGTGAAGTCATTGGAACCACATCAAATCTATCGAATAGACCTTTACTTCGCAAAGATATGGAAAAATACATATCTAAAGCTGATGCAATGCTAACTGAACTTAAAGCAGCTGCTGTGGATGTGGCAACAAAAGATGCCATAGCAGCAGGCCTTGAAGTTATATATTGCGACAATATTCCTGTTGAAATTAGTGACTCTTATCCTTCTTTAAGCGATAGCGTTATAAAATTAGTTGATTCTGCAATTGATGATTTTAAATCATCATAACTTCATATGCTTTAATTATAAATATTTTAGAACTTCAAATGCTAAATCCGTGTTTTTATATAATCTACCTTTTCTAGCATTTTCATTTAAGCAAACTACAAGATTTTTATCCTTTAAATCTTTTAATACATTAGAAACATGATTTGTTCTCAAACCTATTTCTTCCGCAATTGCAGATGGGATTTTTATATTTTCACCAATACTTTTTAATATTTTGGTCCTATACTCAGAAGCCATTATATAACCAACCAAATCAAAAATCTCATCATTGTTCATATTACTATTTAACAGAGATATTTATTATAAATGTATGTATAAAAAATACATTTTTTAAACATTTTTAACAACACAATGTAAAATTTTTGTAAAGAAAAGTTTAATTAATTATAACTAAAAAATAATTAATTGATGAAAAAAATAGCAATAGGAATCGGGAAAAATAAAAATATTTTAAAAGCCATTCAACTATTTGAAATGGAAAACAAAATTGACATAATAACTATCGACAATGATGATGACCTAGTCAAGGCAATCCTGGATGACGATATTGATGCAGTCATAAGAGGTTCACTTCCAGCCTCAGGAGTAATCAAGGAAGTTAAAAAACACTACCCTGATATCTCCAGAGCGACTTATGTGAATGGGAATGGCTACGAATTTTTACTAACACCAGTAGGCATAGATGAAGGAAACACAATTGAGGATAAATTAAAATCAGCAATAAACTGTGCAGAATTTCTTGAAAAATTATCTAAAAAGCCCAAAATAGCCATCCTGGCAGATGGAAGAAAGGGAGATTATGGAAGAAGCGAAATTATTTCCCAATCCATTGATGACAGTGAAAAATTAACCCGATTAATTCAAGAAAATACAAAATACGAAGTTAAGAATTATTATATCCTCATTGAACAGGCCCTAAAAGACAATTGCAATGTAATCATTGCCCCAGATGGAATCATTGGAAACATCATTTTTAGAACTCTCATTTTAGTAAATTCCTGGCCAAGCTGTGGAGCGGTAACCTTTGGAATAAAAGGAATATATATTGACACAAGCCGTGACCAAACCACTGAAGGATATCTCAGAAGTCTAAAATTTGCATACAATTTAGCCAAACTTTAAAAACTTTAACTTATATATTATTAAACACTATTAATTTTAAAGGGATTAAAAATGGCAGAAAATATACTTTACAGAATTTATGAATGGTATATATCTAGAGATTTAGTTCCAGAAAAAATGCCAAAACATGTGGCAATTATCATGGATGGAAACAGAAGATATTCCAAACTTCAGGGAAACATTGATGTTCTTAAAGGACACGAACTTGGAGTAGATACTTTAGAAAACGTTTTAGATTGGAGTATCGAACTTGGAATCGAAATTATAACTGCCTACGCTTTTTCAACAGAAAATTTCAACAGGCCGAAACATGAAGTTGATGGATTAATGAGACTGTTTGTAATAAACTTCAAAAGATTGGTTGACCATGAAAAGATTCATAAAAATGAAGTCAGGGTTAAAGTTGTAGGAAGAACAGAACTATTGCCTGAGGATGTGAGAGAAGCAATTAAGGAAGCAGAAGACGCAACTGCCCACTATAACAAAAGATTATTTAACCTGGCAATTGGATACGATGGACGTTTGGAGATTATTGATTCATTTAAAAAGATTATTAGCGATGTCCAGGCAGGCAAAATTACAGTCGATGATGTTGATGAAGAACTTGTCAGCAAAAATCTCTACACCGAAGGGTTAGACGATCCTAATTTAATTATCAGAACTAGTGGTGAAGAGCGTTTGAGCGGATTTCTACTTTGGCAATCCTCTTATTCAGAGTTGTATTTCTGTGAAACATTATGGCCCGAGCTTAGAAAAGTTGACTTTATAAGAGCAATCAGATCATATCAAGCTAGAGATAGACGATTTGGGGCTTAAATATGATAGACACTCATTGCCACATTGATTTTGAAGACTTCGACAAAGACCGTGAAGAGGTAATAAAAAGGGCTCAGGACAAACTTGATTGCATTGTAGCATCTGGCTTTAGCAATGACAGCAATCGTGAAGTGTTAAAGCTTTCAAAAGAGTATGAAGGTTTCATTTATCCTACTTTTGGTTTTCATCCAGTTAGCTCACAAAATTCCACTCCAGAAGAGTTAACCAAAGCCCATAATTATCTAATTGAAAATTTAGACAACATTGTGGCTGTTGGCGAAGTTGGAATGGATTACTACTATGTTACCGATAAGGCCTTGCGTGAAAAGCAAAAAGAGATATTCACCAGTTTTTTAGAGATAGCCAATGAGCATAAGGTTCCCATTGTAATGCACGTTAGGGACTGTGAGAAAAAAGCAGTGAATATCATCGAAAACTACGATGACATTCCTTATTTTGTTTTCCATTGCTACGGAGGCAGTTTTAAAACCGCAAAAAGAATTATGGATAAGGGCAATGCGTACATGAGTTTTTCAACAATGCTTTGTTACTCAAAACAGCACCAGAATCTGGTTGAAAAGATTGATGTCGAATATATTTTAACAGAAACTGATAGTCCATATCTAGCCATTACAAAAGAAGAGCGAAATGAACCTGCCAATGTAGTGAATGCAGTTCATCAAATAGCAAAGCTTAAAGATATGGATGTTAATGTTGTAGATGAGATAACCACCAGCAATGCAAGAAAAGTCTTTAACATTTAGTAATGAAGTGTAAAATTAAGATTAATCAATACATCCCTATTCTCTTTAACGGCTTCTATTTCCAATTCAAAATCTGTTAAATCTTGTTTTACTAAATTTATTAAATGCCAATCAAGAAGTGAATCATTTAAATAAATTATAAACTGATTTCTATCAATCTTCACTGTTTTTCTGCAGAATAACTTAAAAGCATAGAAATACAATTCCAACCTGCAAATAAGGTCTTCCTTATCCCCTTTGCCATTTACAAAATAATCCTTCAAGTCTTCCTGTAGTATTTTACCTTCATCACCAACATCAGCTTTAAATGTTTCCATTTCAGCCAAATCATCCATCAATTGCTGTTTTTCTTCATCACTGTACATCTAATCACCTTTAAGTGCGAATTTCAATTTCAAAATATCATATGAATTGGGCATGAATGAAATATCAAATCTGTCAAAAACATCATCTAACTTTCTCAACAAAGCAAATTCCAAATCATCAGGAATAATATATAAAATAAATGAATCTTCCTTAATTTCAATGCCGAAATCCTCTAAAAGAGGTATTTTAAGCTCGCTTATGAAAATATACTTATATACAATAAGTTCATATTCATTTACATCTTTATTCTTTTCAATAATGTCAGTTAATTCCTCTTGAAGTTTTAAAGCTATTGAATCAAAATTTTCCACAGTAATGTTAATCCCCCTCAAGTGGAAGCAAATCCCTATCTTCAAATACTTCTTTTGCAGCTACAACACCATTGATTGACTTTGGAAAACCACAATAAGCACTCATCTGCATTATAATCTCAACTATTTCAGTAGGTGAGTTTCCAACATTTAAAGCAGCACCAATGTGGTCTTTAAGTTGAGGAGCGGTCCCCAATACTGTCAGTGCCGCAACAGTGCAAAGTTCACGTGTCTTTAGGTCAACTTCACTGCGAGTGTATATTTCAGAATATGGAAATTCAACTAAAAATCTTGACAAATCTGGAGCCACGTCTTCCAAATCCTTGAAAATCTCTTCAATTGACCTTTCCTGAATTCCTTCTAAAACTTCTTTTCCTTTTTCATACCTTGACATAATATAGAATATATACCTAAACCCATTTAACATTAGCTGTTGTAAAAACATAATGGGGTGAAAAAACCGGATTGAACAAATTATTTGTTGAAGAAGTAGAATTGAAACTAATGGCTATTGATTTTCTTAGATTATAATTAATTCTATCTCCAATGGAATCCAGTTGCTTTTTAGAAAAGCTTTTAGAAGCATTTGCATAAACCTTAAACTGGATTTTCTTTTTACCATAATCATCATCATAACCCAGTTCCCTATAGGTTATGTTTACGATTTCAACAGAATAAGGAATCAGCAAATCGCTTTCAGAAGTTGAATAATCATTATACGTGTCCTTTGGATAAATTCCCGAAGATGAACTTCCAACACCTTCATTGACCCCATTTCTTGCAGCTTCCATTGCCGTATTCAACTCGCTTTCTGATGCAATATAAACAGAGGAAATCATAAGAATCAATATTAAAACCCCTGCTAAAAACAAATATTCGGCACTGGTCTGTCCGGATTCATCTTTCATGTTATCACTATTTTCCCATCACTATTTTTTGAAATCATATAGCTTCTTCCGGAATACAATTTATATTTTGCATCAACATTTGATAGGCTAAGCAATGTTTCTCCCTTTTTACCGTCATATTCCATTGTCAGCTTATTCTTTTCAACAGTTATTTCATAATAACGCTCATCTGAAGGCAATTCAATATGTTTCGAGTACCCTTCGCCATTTGAATTTACCTGACTTATGGAATTTGCAACATCATCAAGAATAGCCCTATGAGTAACACTATCTTCCATATTTAAACTTGATTCAATAGTCGATTGTGATAAAAATAACAATGGAATGGTTATAATTAAAATTACGAAGAGTGCAAACAAATATTCTATTGAAATAAAACCTTTATCATCCATATTTTTTAATTAATTTAATAATTTATAAAGTTTCTCTGATTAAAAATCAATTTTGATACAAATTATTAAATATTATTTGAAATAAACAATTAACCATGAAAGGAAAAGTAATTTTTATTGGTGCAGGCCCTGGAGATCCTGATTTGATAACAGTGAAAGGGAGAAAAGTAATTGAAAAAGCTGACGTGATCATTTACGCTGGTTCGCTTGTCAATAAGGATGTTTTAAGCCCTGCAAAAGACGAATGTGTTATTCATAATAGTGCTTATTTAAATCTAGAAGAAACCGATGGAATTATAACCGAAGCAGTGAATGAAGGCAAATTGGTTGCGCGTGTCCATACAGGAGACCCTTCAATTTACGGTGCAATCGGTGAGCAGATAAGGGAACTTAAAAAGCACGACATCGAATATGAAATTATTCCCGGAGTAAGTTCACTATTCGGAACAGCCAGTGTTCTTGAAGCCGAACTAACCTTGCCTGAAATCTCACAAAGTGTTATTATTACTCGTCCTGAAGGAAGAACTCCAAAACCTGCCGGAGAAAGCATAGCAAGTTTTTCAAAACATCATGCAACCATGTGCATCTTTTTAGGAATAGGCATGATTGACAAAGTTGTCGACGAATTACTTGAAGGATATGAAAAAACCACCCCCGTGGCAGTTGTCAAAAAGGCAACTTGGAGTGACCAGCAAATAATTAGAGGGACCCTCGAGGATATTGCACAAAAAGTAAAAGATGCCAATATTACAAAGACTGCAATGATTGTAGTGGGAGATGTCCTTGACCCCGGCGATTTTAATGCATCCAAGCTATATGATAAAAACTTCAAACACGAATATCGTTAAAAAAAAATATTATTCAAAGATTAATTGATGAATTCATAATATACCAGTGAAAAAATTAGCTGTACTTATCCTTAATCTGATTCATCAATTTTAATTTTTTAAAGGCAACATCCTTTGGCGCTCTTCTCAAGCCACAATCAGGATCGATGATTAAATTGTCTTTTCCAACAATTTCAACAGCTTTTGACACTAACTCATCAATGTCAGAAATATCATCCACCTCATTAACAGATGAATCGACACATCCGAACCCTACCTTTTTAGAGCCCAATAATGATGCATTTTTTTCTAGAACTCCAAGATTAACATTATTTCCTGCAAATTCCATATCCAAAATATCAACATTAAATCTAGTCAAGTCCTTAAATGCATTGTCAAGTATTCCGCATACATGCATTGCCAGAGGTATTTCCAAACCTTCATGGATAATGTCAATAGCCTCACGGGCAGTTTTCATGTCAACCATTCCAGTTGATAAAAACGGTTCATCAATCTGAATATAAACTGGTTTGACCTTTTTTGCTATTGCATCAACTTCAAATTTTAAAGAATGCGCTAAATCGATTATTGCATCCTCTTTGTTTTTATAAAAAGACTGTATCCTTGATGAGTGAACAATAGTATTTGGACCTGTGATGATTCCTTTTATTCCTTTACCCTCCGGAATACTGCCGCCATAGTATTCCTTCATCACTTTTTTGGCATATTTCATATCATCAATTGATATCTCCTGAGTCGGATTTCTAATTTTCGATACGATGACAGTATTTCCATCCTCAATTTTCATTCCAGGAATGTATTTTGTAAAAATGGAAACCATATCACCTCTGACTTGACCGTCAGAAATAATGTCCACTCCTGCATCAAGCTGAGCGATGACACTGTCTTTAATAGCTTGCTTGAATGGATCAAAAGAACCTACGGAATTTAATAATTTTTCCTTAAAATTAGATGGAGAGCTTTCCTCAGCGGGAAAACTGCCTACAACAGTTGATTTCATTTCTTATTACCAATATCCAATTTTCTTATTTTTTCAACTTCATCTTCATCAATTGGCAATTCCACAACTGAAGTTCCATGACACGGTTTTGTGTATGGTAAAAAAACAGTTCCTTTCTCATTGTCGAAACCAATTGGTATAGGAGGGATTCCAATAACCCTAACACCTAAAACCTCATCTCCAGGTTTTATATATACCAAGTCATCAGCCTTGAATCTAATAATCATGGCACAATCTTTAAAACCTGCTTTTGAGGCATGAATCTCATAATTATCAGATTGTTGAAGATACGTGTCTAAACAGAATGACATTTATTCAAACTCCTTAATCGCTTTGTCAAATTTAACCTTAATTGGAGATGGATTGTGGAATGCTCTAACTGCAACGATCTTTGCATTGCTTCCACTTTCCTCAATCATATTAATAAATTCTTCAACTTCATCCATATCTCTTGAAAATACCAAAGCAAGAGACTTGCATTGCAAAATCTGTTCAAATGTTACGAAAAATGATGCCGCAGCATCTTTGTGAACAAAACCAACTAATAAATCGTAATCTCCTTCATTAATGTCTCCCAAACTTCTCTCCAAATCAACTAGGTTAAGGTCATAATGGCCTTCAGGATCAGATATCCTTACCAATTTGGAAGCGGCAGGATTTGCAGCTATTGTAGTATCATAACCCATTTTTGTCAACTTATTAAATACATAAACAGCCATTGGAGTTTGGGATGGAGTTTCAGGACATCCAAGTAAAACTAAAGCTTTCATTTAAATACCTCTGTTAAGACCTTGATTTGAGCGTTACACCATTAGCTAAAATCAATGCTCCTATAAACAGGAACGTTAAAAGAGCCATACCGTTTATTGTCCTGTTAAATACGAACATACCAATCAACGCTTGAGAACAAAATGCGGCCAAAGCCCCAGTCAATAAAACTTCTCTTCCCAAGTACTTTTTATTATTTTTCTCTCTTTTCTCACGGTACATGCTCAATATTTTAAAACCAATAACGATTGTGCCCAAAACAAATACCATCAATCCGATAAGACCTAAATATCCGAAATCGAATCCATATCCAAAAATACCTGGAAGCATGTAATCTATTGTATCCTTTTGGTTTACAAGAACACCGAAAAACATTGGGAAAGGCAAACCAAAGAATAAAATCAATTGCATCGGTAAGGTAATATACCCTTCAGCAAATGCCGTTCCTTCAGCACCCCAATAAGACGCATTGGCATTATGCCCAATCAGCTGGATATTATTCAATACAGTTTTGATACTGGACATGGAATACTGTTCGATTCTTGTTAATCTTAAAATAGGGGAAAAGATTGTCATTCCCGTTAATCTGGAAATACCTTCCAAAAGAACAAAACCCGCAGCCGCTGCTCCGAAAAACATTAATATTCTTTTACCGGTCAAGAAGGATTTTTCCCTAAATGATTTTGAAATGATTAGGTAACCTAGGAATAAACCTAAAATCCATAATATTAAAAAGGACCTGTGCATTAATCCACCAAAGACTGTAATGCCCGCTATGAATAAAATGACAAACCTTCTAAGCGGCCTTATATCAACACCCGATTCCTTCATTACCTTAAGCGACGCTAATGCGGTAACAGCTCCTAGAAGTGCAATTGGACCAAAAGGGTGCGTAAATTCTGCTTGACTTGACGATATTACTAGAAGAACAATATCTGCTCCAAAAACTATTGTGAAACCTCCAATAATAAACAGGGATAAAAAGGTTACCACACTTAAAGATAATGGAATCAAGTTAAGGGAAAATACCATTGTAACAAATAATATTAGTCCTACTTCCACTATTAATTGTAAATGATTTTGAGCAATTAATAACATATAATAATCACAATTTTGATTTATTTCTAAAATTTATAAATGGACTGACCGGGATTTGAACCCGGGGCCTCCGCCATGCCAAGGCGACGATCTACCATCTGAGCTACCAGCCCAAAAAATCTAAATTAAAATATCATATAATATATTTGATTTTTACCAATATAAACTATTTGCCTTTTTTGGCCAAATCATATAAATTATCAATGATGATTTGGAACAAATCATCTGTTTTCAAATCAATTTTTTCATGAGGATTTACTATAAAATCCAGTGCTTTATTGATTACCTCTTCAGAATCAATTGACCTGAACATTAAACCATGGTTAATGTAATATTGATCTACAGACAAAGTTTCACCAGGATAACATGAAATTACTGGAGTCTGCAATAATGCTGATTCCCTATTCATTGTTCCGCCAGCCCCTATAACCAAGTCACATTTTTTTATTATGCTTGAAGTATCTACTGGAGGCTTTAATATAGAAACGTTTTCAATGCCTTCAAAGATTTCAGACTGCTCCTTAAATCTAGGCAAAATTAAAATATTGGCCACATTCTTCAACTCATCAACGATTGGAGATAAAACAGATTTTCTGCAATCGGCATCCAAGTATGATGCAAGTGAAGGTTCAGGCCTCATCAATATTGTTTTTGGATGTTTTAAATCAAGATTTAATTCATTTAAAACATTATCATTATATTCAAAGCTTTTAAAATGCATCAATTCAGAGGTTCCATCATATGTAATGATTGTGTTCGGATTGGCTCCAAATCTCAGTAGCTTCCATATGTCAATTATTTTAGGTGAGATGATTCTATCACATAACGGGAGTGTTAATTTATTAGCTGCAAGCGCATGTTCATTATCTAAAACGTATAGGCTTGGGATTCCCAAACCAAATGAAATTCTGGGAAGCTCAATAGAATGCTTGCTAAGGGCAACATCCACCTTTTCAGCAGATATTATATCAACAAGATTATCCACTCTCGATGTACTTTCTTTTAGCTTATCGTGTAAACTGACACCATGTTTTCCGACAGATATGAAATCAATACCGTACATTTCCAATAATTTATGGATATCACCGAATTGCCTTGCAGTGACAATTACATCCTCGCCCTCACTCTCCAGATACTTAATTACATCTTTAAAGAACCTTGCATGAGGAGCATTTGAGATATCTATCCATACTTTCATGAAACCACCGAAAAGACAGTTATAAACTTTCTTTTTTATCTTTTATAATTTGTATAATTTCATCCAATCCGACGCCTTCTTTTAAATTGGATGCAATGATTTTGACATTTGGATTTAATTTTTTAGCATCGGCCACCATTTTGTCAACATCTGCTCCAACAGCATCAGCCAAGTCAATTTTATTGATGACAATGACATTTGATGTTTGGAAGATAATTGGGTGTTTTTCCACAGTATCATCACCTTCAGTGACACTGACAACAACTATTCTCATGTGAGAACCCAATTCAAAATCAACAGGACAAATCAAATTACCTACATTTTCGATGATTACCATGTCCAAATCATCTAAAGGCAAATCATGAAGTCCGTGATGGACCAAATGTGCATCTAAATGGCACTCTTTACCAGTGTTTAATCCTGCAACAGGAACATCGTGAGCTTCAATACGCTCAGCATCGAATTTGGAGATTACATCACCAGCAATAACACCTATATTATAATCGGTATTGTCAATGATTTCCTCAATTAAAGTTGTTTTACCAGATCCAATTGCTCCTACAAAATCAACACAGAAAATTCCTTTTTCTTCTAAACTTTTTAAATTTTTATCTGCTAATCTTTTGTTTGCATCCATAATATTTTTTGCTACTTCTACATCTGCTACTTGGTGCATATTTTCCTCTCCATAATTATGTATCGTCAGGTTTTTCAATTATAATGTTTTTGACAACAATGTCTTTTCCATTTAAAACTTCAACTTTTAAACTGTCGCATTCAGGACATTTAACAAGGGGCGCATAATGGTCGCTTTCATCTAAAACAGCTACCCCCTTAAAATTACAATCCTCACATTCAATTTCTGCCGGAACATCTTCAATAGAGACTTTAGCATCTTCCATAATTGTGTTTTCAACCAAAACGCCCAGCATAAATTGCAATTGTTCAGGATTTATCATAGCCAGTCTTCCGATTTCAACAGTAACTTCAGTAACTTCAGTTGCATTATTACTTTCTGCAGTTTCCAAAACCGCATTAATAATACCTTGCGCCATAGATAATTCGTGCATTCTACAACTCCTTATATATAAATATTAATATTATAAATTTGGTTTTGTTTATTAATAAAGCTATTTAATATTTGGATAATATTCAAGTAATACTGGGTATTAATGAAAAAAACATTTTCCATTGCAATCAAAAACCCTTAAATAAATATGCTTTTAAAAATAATAACATGACTTACAAATCAAAATTCGGCTTTGGATGCATGAGACTTCCGCAAACCGATACGAATGACCCGACAAAAATAGACCAGGAACTATTCAATGAAATGGTAGACATTTACATGAACAAAGGATACAATTATTTTGATACTTCCTATGCCTATCATGGAGGAATGAGCGAAGTAGCTATTAAAAAAGCAGTGGTTGAACGGTATCCTCGAGAATCATTTCAAATCTGTGATAAAATGCCAACATGGGCATTGACCTCCCCAGAAGACAATGACAAATATGTGGATGAAATGCTTGAAAGATTGGGAATCGATTACTTTGATGTGTTCTTCATTCACAACATCAACATTCCATGGTATAGACTAGCGGAGGAGAACAACTCTTTTGAATATATCAAAAAAATGAAAGAAAATGGTGTGGCTAAAAAAATTGGAATTAGCTTTCATGACGATTCAAGATTATTGAAAGAAGTTCTTGACAAATATGGAGACATTCTTGATATAGTGCAGTTAGAACTTAATTATCTTGACTGGGAAGATCCCGTTATTGAAGCCCACAAATGTTATGACCTATGTGTAGAATATGGGTTCGACGTCTATGTAATGGAACCCCTGAAAGGCGGAGTTATCGTAAATACCTCAGATGAAATAAAAAATGACTTCAATAATTTTAATCCCAACAAATCAATAGCTAGTTTAGCAATCAGATTTTGCGCCTCACTTGAAAACGTGAAAATTGTTCTGTGTGGAATGAGCAATATGGATGATTTGATGGATAATTGTGATACATTCGATGATTTTGCAGTCATGACTGATGCCGAAAAGGAATTTTTAGAAAACATGGCATCCAAACTTAGGGCGAATGTTGCTGTGCCATGCAGTGAATGCGGATATTGTACCGATGCCTGTCCGGAAATGATTCCGATAGCTGAATACTTCAATTTGTACAACACATCCAAAAATCAGCCTGAATCAAATATTTATAGACATTATTTCGACAAATTAGGTGATGAAAAGGTACCTGCAAGCGAATGCAACTACTGCGGAACATGTCTGGATTATTGTACCCAAAAAATAGACATTCCTAATGAGCTCGAGAATGTGTGCGAACATTTCGAAGACGGTTTCAGTGCTTACGGCAAGTGATTGTTAAGAAACCCTCAATTTCAATTCCTTAACCATTTCACCATTCTTATTTATTTTTGATGCCATCCTGTAATACTCAACCGCTTTTGGAAATATTCCTGAATGATAATAAATTAAACCCATTAATGCCAGGGCATCAGCATTCCTATCATCAAAATCAAGCAATTTTTCCAAGATTTCAGCTGACGTATCCAAATCTCCCTGATTGTATAAATCATAGGCTTCCTCATACATCACTTCAACATCATCTAGAGAATCAAGCTCGCCAATATCTTTTGAGTTGTCTTTTTTATTTGAAAGCAAAACTTCGAGTTCATTGGCCATTTCATTTGATTTATCTTGAGATAATGCTTTTTTTGTAAAATAAAGTGAGATATCCTTTTGATTTTGATTGTATAATATCTGCGCCATTAATGCAAGTGAATCTACATGATTCTTGTCAATCGATAAGATATTATTCAAGAGGTCTTTGGATGTCGAATAATCTCCATCAGCAAATGATTTTGATGCCTCATCAAATAACTGGGAAACCTCATCATTTTCAGTTTTATCAATGACCTCATCAATTATCTCCCTACTCCCTTCAAAATCATTCGAAATCAATTGGCACATGTAGTTGAGAATGTATTTAGTTGCATTTTTGTGAAGTGGCTTGTTATCATTGCCGCATTTTGGAGAGTATATGCAAGCTGGACAGCCGCTTTTACAATTACAATTATTAAGAAGATCCATAGTGGATTTGAGCAATTCGACAAAAACATCCACTGCTTTTTCACAAATTCCAATTCCACCCTCATATCCGTCATAAATAAATATGGTCGCTTCCTGCGTATCTTCATGATAATTTGTAGAAAGTCCTCCAATGTCAAACCTATCACACATTGTATGAAGCGGGAACAGGCCGATTAATGCATGCTCGGCACCATGAAGACCGCCTGCAAAAACTTCCTCTTCTGCGAACATATCTTCCAAGGTATCTTTAACCTGTTTTGGAATTGTAAACCACAGCCCCTTGGTTTTGAATTTTAAGGGAGGTAAGTCAAGAGGATATGTTCCAATGGATTTTGAAAAATGCATTTTTTTATACTTGTAATAATCTTCACGAACTGTCAGTTCCCCAAAGTGAATCGTAAAGTCACCATATTTTGTTTTTGACAATTTCTTTTCTATTCTGATTTCAGTCTGATTCAAGACCATCGTATGATAGTCGACAGTCTTTTGTGAAACATTAACGAATCCATTTTTCAAATTTACGCTATTGACAACATAAGTGTCTCCCTTGTTGATTAAGATTGCACCTTCATGAGCTTCCCTATATACTTGAGACCTCTCCATTGTCTCAAGAAGCCTTCCATTATTCATCACCTTGAATTCCTGACCTGAAATCTGGTCAAGGGAATGGTCCAATGCAGGATTGTCATCATAGGGATACATATAATCCCCTCGAATGTTTTTATGCAAGTCCTTTTGCGAAACCAATTTATCCAAAATCTCTTCATTTACCTCGAAGTATTTGGAAACTTCCCCTTCCTTTATTGCCAATTCCTTGGCGGCGCATAGGATATGTGCTTCCTGCAATATGGGATTTGTTAAATCTATAATCGCATTTTCATGGGGCTTGTCAAAGAAGAATGATGGATTATTCATGAAATATTGGTCAAGCTGATTTTCAAAAGCAATTAAAATGGCCAATGACTTCTGATTACTTCGCCCAGCCCTTCCTGACTGTTGCCATGTGGAAATCATGGTTCCAGGATAACCGGAAATAATTACTGCATCAAGAGAGCCTATGTCAATGCCCAATTCCAAAGCGTTTGTGCATGTCACACCCAAATACTTTCCGCTTTTAAGACCCTCTTCAATTTCACGACGCTCATGAGGCTGATAACCTGCCCTATAAGCTGCAATCCTGTGAGCTAATTTGCCCTTAATTTGAGTCATATCCTTTTTAGCCCACATGGCAATCAATTCTGTTGTTTTCCTTGAAACAGTAAAGCATAACGTTTGAATCCCTTTAAACATCATATATATGAAAATGTTTTCCGTTTCCATATGGACAGAAGGGGCATTTTGCATATTGACCTTGTTTCTTCTGTAATTTTTAAAAGGGTTATACAAGATAAAATCTTTCTCGCCATTGGGGGAGGCATCCTCATCAATTAAAATGAACTCTTCACCAGTCAACCTATTGGCCAGCTCCAAAGGATTTGCAAGAGTTGCTGAAGATAAGATAAACTGAGGATATGAACCGTAAAAATTGGCTATTCTCTTTAATCTTTTTATTAGAAAAGCCACATTAGAACCGAAAACTCCTTTATAGTAATGTGATTCGTCGATGACAATATACCTTAAGTTCTTATAGAATCTGCTCCACTGATGGTGCCATGACAAAATGAGATGCAATTGATAGGGGTTTGTTAAAACTATTCTTGATTTATCCCTGATTCCCCTTTTCTCATCTCTTGGGGTGTCTCCATCATAGGTTCTTGGATCAATTTTAATCTCAAGTTCCCTTTCAAGGTTTTCCAACACATGAAGCTGGTCATTGGACAGGGCCTTTGCAGGATAAATGTAAAGTGCAGTTGCATCCTTATCTTCAATCATGGACTCCATGATTGGTAAATTAAAGGCCAATGTCTTTCCAGAGGCCGTTGGTGTCGTGATGATTACATTTTCGCCATTTTTAATAGCTTCATATGCATCTGCCTGATGAGAATATAACTTAACATCCTTGGAATCCAAATATTCTACAATTTTTTCATTTAAATTATCGACTTTTTTAAAATTAGCTTCTTTAGCCGGTAATGTCTCAACATGTGCAATATTATCCCTAAATCGGACATCATTTTTAAACATATCAATATTGTTGGGCTCAGACATAGTATCAGCTAAATTAAATTAACAATTATATTTTAAATTAAAATCATATTTAAAATATTCGTTTAATTTGAAATTGATTTAATTATAAAAATAGGATATTAAAATAAGTTAGGAATAATCAAATTCCTAACTATCTACACATATTATGGAAGAATTATACCCCCATGTTAAATTGTTTACTTTTTTTAATTTATAATGTTTTTTGCTTATTACATTTAGAAAAACTCAAATATATTTTAATGAATAATACTTTTCAAATGCTCTCACATTCATTATATAAATAAGATTTAACCATAAATTAATTATTATACATCATGAGGGAAAAAATGATTTCATATGATAAATTTGAAGATATTGTAGTAAATACGCTTAAAAGAGACATATCTTCAAATGAAGACCAGAAAAAAGCAATACTATCCGACAAAAACAAATCCCTTTTTATCGTAGCAGGACCCGGATCTGGAAAAACAACAGTAATGGTGCTGAAAATATTAAAATACATCTTTGTTGACGGCATCAATCCCCGTGAAATACTGGCTACAACATTCACAAGAAAAGCCGCTGATGAGTTGTATTCAAGAATATTGGGCTGGGGAGATGAAATTAAAAATCAGCTCGCAAGTGAACTTGACGATAGTGACTTTGAAGATATCGCTAAAATCATTGAAATTGAAAGAATAGACTTTAACCAGATCAACATAGGAACAACAGACAGTATAGCTGAAGAACTATTAAGAGATTATAAAAAACCTGGAGAGACACAACCTGCAGTTATTGAAGATTTTGTTGCAAATTCTGCAATGATTAAGATTCTCCTAAAAGATGAAAGATACCTTAATAAGAATCTTGTAGAATACCTGAAGGAATTAAGCGGAAGGGCAAAACTGGAAGAACCATCAAAAATGAGTGAAATTCTAATTGAAATAAAAAATAGAATCTATTATGACCAAGTTAATTTAGATGATTTATACAGTAAAACAGAGCCGGAAAGCGGTTTTAGAGTTGCATTGGACTGCATTAAAGAATATGAAACAATTTTAAGTCAAAGAAATACAATTGATTTTACAATGCTGGAGTCAGCATTTCTCAAGAAGCTGAAAAATAATGAGCTGGACACGTTCCTGGAAGATATTCAGATTGTCCTAATAGATGAATATCAGGACACCAACTTAATCCAAGAGGACATCTATTTCACCATTGCAGAGTCTGCCTTGAGAAACAACGGAAACATCACCGTTGTCGGAGATGATGACCAGTCACTATATAGGTTCAGAGGCGCTACAGTGGATTTGTTCACCAATTACAAACAGCGCATAAATGAAAGATTGGGCATTGAGGTTGAAGAGATTAACTTAAGAACAAATTACAGGTCTACTGAAAACATCATAAACCATTGCAACCGCTTTGTGGAGCTTGATGGCGAATATCAATATGCCCGAGTTGAAAACAAACCGAAAATCATAGCCCCTGATTTCGATAAGGAAAAAATGCCCATCTTGGGAATGTTTAGAAATAACCCTGAAATGTTAGCCAATGACTTATCCAAACTGCTAAATGACCTTATTAATAAGGGAGAAAGTGAAATAAAAGTTTTGCAAGTTTTGGATGAAGAATATTATAAAAAAATGAATGGGGAAATAAGCATTGCAAGATTACAGGAACTCAAAAGGCAAAAAATCCAGCAAGGAAAAGAAATGGATAAGATTACCCTTAAATTAGATGGAGATTACGGGTCTGCGTCAGACATAGCGGTATTGTCATATTCCCCAAAAGAGATTAATTTCGGAAACAGGACATTCCTCTACTATTTGAGGAAAAATCTTAAACGCTTAAGAAAGCCCATTGAGATGTTCAACCCAAGGGGGCAGGATTTACAGGAAATCGATAATGTTGCAATATTCTGCGGTTTGATTTTGGAATGCATTGACCCTGAAGGAGAAATACAGAAATCAGATAAAACCATTCCAAATCTAGCAAAAAGGAATATGTATAGATGGAGACTTAAGGCTAAGGAGTACATTAAATTAAATCCTGAACCCAGAGAACCAATTTCCCTAAACACTTTTGTCACACGCTGGCAACTCAGAAGGCCATATCCTGAAACAGACGATAGCGGTAAAAAAACCGAATGGCCAAAGACTGCAAGCCTAATGGAACTCGCATACAAGCTTACAACCTGGATTGAAGAGCTGCAGGATGATGTGGAAGGAGTGGTGTATCTGGAAGCCATAACAAAATCAATTACTCAAACTGGATTTTTCAATGAATACCATTCGGACATATCCTTTGAAAACGAACAAACCGAAAGGGATTCTGTCCTTGAGGCAATATGGAACATATTCATACCATTATCCACTGGAGGAGTTAAAATAGATGAGTCCCTTCTGGAAACATTGCCTGAAAACAGAGTCAATGTCCTATCCATACATCAATCCAAAGGGCTTGAATTCCCATTGGTTATCGTTGATGTCGGTTCCAAATTTAAGACAAACGATATTAAAACTCAAAGATTGAGATTTCCAAAAAAACTAAAGGAAAAAGTCACAATTGAGGACAGCATTAGAAAACATTCAATACTGGGTGAAAGTGAAAGAAGCGAAAAAGACAGGTCTTTTGATGATTTGACCAGACTCTATTTCGTTGCATTTTCAAGGGCTGAAAGTGTCCTGCTGTTAGTCGGACTGAATCCTGCCATTGAAGGCTACAACAAGAAAAATGAACATTTCAATATTCCGAATGTGGCTCTTGGATGGAGCAGAGATGAAAATTACATTGGATTTGAGGAGATTTACTTAATTTAGGAGAATTTAACATGAAATTACCTTCAAGATCAAAATCATACATGATTCCAGAGTACAGCTTAACTGGAGACTTGTTATCTTACATTACATGCGGCCTTCAATACAGGTATCAAAATAAAGGAACCCTTCCTCCTTCAAAACCAGTGCAAAGGTGGTTTGGTGAATTTATCCATGGAGTGATGGAAGAAGCCTACCTCGATTGGAAACATCAACAAAAGGAATTCCCTTGGGACTGGAAAAAGGATATACGGCCAATTGAAGATGAAATAGATTTGAGATTGCAAGTCAGAGGCCTTTATCCCCATGATGAAGATTTGTTTTTCAGCATTAACAGGCCTGGAAACGACCTGGAACTTGATGATTTGAATGAACATGACCATAAAAAACTAGCTAGCGCAAGAGCCGAAAAGGCAATAAACATTTGGGGAAAACACCTATTCCCACTAATAGATGCATCCGAACTATTGATAAAAGGGGTTCGGCCAATGCCCAACTATGATAAAAATATAAGCAGGTCTAATTATTATGGGATTAATGGCGTTGTCGATGTTTTAACATCCACAAAAATCAATAAAATACATGACCAGAGCACACTATACAACTACGACAACAAAATCGTCAATTTCATAAAAGAGAATCTTCATGAAACCGATATTGAAGATTATGAAATAATCATTGACTACAAAGGAATGAAAAGACCTCCAATAAAAGTTACAACCCCAAATAGCGAAGACAAATGGGAACATCACAAACAGCAAATATTGACCTACTCATGGCTCAGGTCCAAACAAGAAGATGCAAAAAACATTTCAGCAGGAATCATTCTTTATCTAAATGAGCTGGTGCCATCGAAAGAAGACTTGGTGCTGATTAAGGATGAAATCAACAATGACTTAACTGACGTTCCATGCGAAAATGAGTTTTATGATGATGTGGAGTTAATTATGCAATGGGAGGAAGATGAAAAAGCTCCAAACTTAAGTGATGAATTCAAAATAGCCCGGTCAATCAGATTCATCAAAATAGATGATGAGGAACGCCGAAAAGCACTTGACAAATTTGATGAAGTTGTGTCCAATATCGAAAATTCACTGATTAAAGAGATGAAAGGGTGCAAAATACAAGAGGCATGGAAAGCGGAGGCTGACAATAGAACTTGTTCAGCTTGCGATTTCAAGACATTTTGTAAAAATAACACTGACATAACAAAAAACTTTAAAATTCCATAATACAAAATATTAATTAGGCGATAATATGGCGGATTCTAGTTTAGAAAAAAACAAAAAATATTGTGAAGTTATTGAAGGTAAAATCAAACTTGATGCCAAACCGGTTGCAATGAAACTGATCAAGACTGAAGAAGACCTTCCTGAAGGTTACGATTTAATTGATGAAAAAGTAAGACATTGCGAAATGGTTAGAAAAGCATCACTTGGCAACAAATTTTACTCTACAATCGATGAACAAATGTGTTTAGGTGGAGCTGGAGCTATCGGATTGAGAGACATGCCTGAAAAATTGGCTAACGGTGAAAAATACTTCTCTCTCGGAAGATTCAAAGACTTGGAAACAGCCAAAAATCTTACCGGCAAACTTTCCATTATTGAAGATAAATCCTGGGGAATAATCTATGCTCCATTGGACGAAGCTGACTTTGATGCTGATGTCATACAGGTTATTACAAAACCAGTCGGGGGAATGCTGCTTGCTCAAAGTATCGTTTATAAAACTGGTGAAAAAATTGAACCTTCATTTGCAGGCATCCAATCATTGTGTGGAGATGCATTTGCAAACCCATATCTTGAGAAAGGGGTTAATTTCACATTAGGTTGTGACGGTTCAAGAAAAGCAGCAGACATTAAAGATTTTGAAATGACAGTAGGAATTAGTTCTGAAATGATTGAAGAAGTAATTTCCGGTCTTGAATCAATCTAAAAGATTTAAATAATCTTCATAATGATTAATATTTAATAATTCTTTTTTATTTTTTTCCTTTATTCCATAAAACGTATAGCCATCGGCAAAGATTTTTCTCAAAATCGGGTTCAGATTATCATCCTCATTTTCCAAATAGCCCATCAGATTTAATCTTGGCGCTACAAAAGGCATTCCCAAACCTTCAGCAGTGTCTAATAGTCCTGTTTTTCTCCTTCTTAAAATTGAAATCGTGTGGAAAGGATCTTCACTATTCAAACAAACATCAATTAGATTGTCAAAAGTCTCTGTTGAAACTGTAGGTTGGTCAGCGGTAATGCACAATGCAAAATCAGAACTAATATTTGACAAGCCATTGAAAAGAGATGTTGATAAACCTACATCAACAGGATTGTTTTGAATGAATTTTACACTATCTTTATAATTATCAAAGATAGCTTCTTTTATTTCACTAGAATAATGGCCAAGTACTACAATACATTCATCAATGTTTGCATTTAAAGCATTGTCAATAGTTGTCTCTATAACGGTCGAATCTTTAAAGGGCAGAATAAGTTTATTTTTCAACTCAATGTTTCTTGCTAGCTGATCATTCCTCATTCTGGAATTTTTTCCGGCCGCTGTAATAATGGTTGAGATTGACATAAAAAAAATAAAAAAAGGATATATTCACTCGTTTGGAATATATCTAACGATTCTCGCATAAATACCCATTCCTGTACCTGAACCTTCTGTCCACATTATGATTTTTACAGGATAATCATGAGTATTTGTAACGGTAATATCACTTGCAGGATTATATCCGAAAAGCACTGCATTTTCAGATGAATCCATTCCAACAGGCAATGAGAATCCTTCTGCAAGCACAGCTGCTCTTAAAGCTCTAGCAGATGGACATACACCGTGAGCTGCACTTCCACCTGGAGCGGATGCATCATTTGCAGACTCAAAGTAAACATAATCCCTACCGGAACTAGTTGAATTAGGTGGAATGATTGTGCCATTCCAGGCCTCTACAAATTGCCTTGCATTAGTTTCCCTAATAGAATTTCCATATTCAGGGTGAGAACCTAAAGTTGTTCCATAAACTTCACCATATTCCTCAGTGTAATTGCCTGAATAAAGAAGAATTGGTGAGCCAGTTGGGTATTCAGAAACATAATCAGTTACATCCTGACCGAAAATAATAGGAACCTGATCTGAACTAATATTAGCTCTTCCATCTGAAAATCTAACAATTCCCTTTTCCAATACAAATTGGGAACCCACAGACGCATCGTAATTGTACCAGCTGACAATTGTATCATTGTTATAATAGTCGCTTGAATAGTTTATGTTTTTAATTTGGTCTGTAGGAATTGACTCAATTACTTTTCCCCCTTCAATAACGTCAACACCATCCTCAGTCTTACATAACAATTTATACGGAGTACTGTATCCCCATATATATGTATCAGGACCTTTGACAGCTAATTGATCTCCTTCAAATGTCAAATATCCCGGTCCGTCAATATCAATAGCGTTTCCATATGAATCAATACCCTCACTAGATACTGAAGTAAAATCGAAAGGAACTACACCTGTAGACAGGGTCATGAAAATCCCCTGAATATCCAATGCCATGAACTGATGAGTAATAAAACCGAAATTTTTTAGTAAAGGAACTTCAGCAGTCCTATTAACCCCTAAAATGGAATCTCCATTAAACATGGATTGGCCTACAGTGATATTGTAATCTTCAGCAACAGATTGGCCAGTGTAAGGAGTACTGCTTACCAATGAAAAAGCGAATAAAAATGCGCACACGAATAATAATACAAAAAATATTCTAACTGATGTTTTTCTCCAACTTCTCATTTATTTACACCCATAACATGATTAGATTATGGTTACTATAATTTAATAACATTGTAAAATTTCTTTTTTATTATATAAATATATTTGTATCAATTGGATAACTTCTCAGAAATCATCTTTATCCTTTCCTGAATATCAATAATGGTGTCCTGACCATTACCTCCAATCAGTATGGCATCCTCATGTGAATACTCTGCAACCAACTCTATTATCTCATCAAGAGTATTTACAGTGATTATATTGCCCATATAACCCAATGAATTGAGCCTGTAAATTGCAATATCTAAAGTGTCATCCAATCCAGGGAACAATACGATGACTTCAGGATTATATTTTACCGCAACATCCAATATATCTAACCTGTGCTCTTCATTGTGGCGAGGAGTGCCAATGAATATGGCATAAAAGTCTTTTTCAGACAATATTGAAGCTAAAGCATCAGAATTGTCAGTCTTTCCAACATAAACTGAAGCATCATTTATTTTATAAACATCTAATCTACCTTCAACTGCCCTGAATTCGGCAAGGCTGGATTTTATAATTTCTTTAGGCACTTTTAGTTCTCGAGTAATCGCATAAGCCAGTCCTGCATTAAGCAGATTGAATTTGCCAAAAAGTTGCAATTCATCCTGATATTCAAAATAGAGTATTGTCTTATAAGCGGATTCCTTAAAATCTGTGTTAAAATCTTGATTGAAGGCAGTGAATATCAGTTTATTGTCAAAAAATCTAACTAGAGAATTTTTATAATTAGCTATGGTCTTGTGAACATTCATATGGTCATTTCCAATATTGGTTAGGCCAATCATGTCAAAATCAAATACATGTTTGCAGAAATCCAGGGTCATGTCACAAACTTCAACAAGCAGTATATCATATTCGCCTTCACTTGCTTCCAATATCAAATCGTAATATCCTGAAAATCCTCCGCCGCCATTTCCGCCAACTAAAACTTTTTTGCCGGAATTTTCCAAAATGCTTTTAATCATGTGAACTGTTGTTGTCTTGCCGTTTGTTCCTGTAATGCCAATTGTGAAAATGTCCTTATGCTTTTCTAGAACATCACTTAAAAGATTTCCATTTTCCAATAATCTTGTTGCGAATGTCCCTCCATACATGCTGGGACTGATAGCTATTGCATCACACTGTTCAATGGCATAAGGGTTTGTAAAACCCAAATCCAAAGTTATGTTTTCACCAACAATGGAAACAGTTTGTTCACTATCCATCATATTCATGGAAAGCAATGGCAAATCCAAACCTTCTAAATCAACATTAATATTCAAATCAGTAGCATAAACTTCCCAACCATGTTTTAAAAGGGAATTTACTGCTTTTTTACCCTCTACACCTAAACCAATAACCGCCGCTTTCATAAAAAACTAATCCTTAAAAAAATAATTCATATAATTACTTATTACTTTAGAATTAATAAATATTTTGTAAAAAGAAAAGAAATTAATTTATAGTATTATGGTACATAATTAAAGCAAGGTGGTTAAATGTTTGAAGATGAAAAAGATGATAAAATTTATAATTTGATAATTTCCAACGGCATTGACCAAAATAATGAATACGGCCAATTTACTCAAAAACTATACTCCAAAGTAGATTTCCTATGGAAAGAATCTATTTCCGGTTCATATTCCTTAGCTGGAGAACAGTTCTACTCAAAAGTTGATCGGATAATATTGCTTGCAGGACTCTACAATGACAATAAGGAATTGTTTGAAGATCTTCTAAACGCTAGTGAAAAATATGACATCCCAATTGTTTTGGTAAGGCCTTTAGGTGTTGAAGAAGTTCCGGAAATTCTAGAAGAAAAAGCTGCAACCATCGTCGGATGGAATGCTAATTGCATAATCGATTCAGTTAAAAATGCTGATGAACTAATGTAAAAAAAGAAAAAAATAAAAAATGATATTTATACAATAACATTAGAAATACCATTTTCTTTTTCAACTTTGATTAGATTGTCAGCCGCATTTTCAAGCTGACTTTCATGAGTTACAATAATCATCTGCGGCAATACAGACATGTCCTTTAATAGATTAATAAGTTCATGCCTTCTGGAACTATCCAAATGAATTGTAGGCTCATCTAACAATATTGTATCCAAATCTCCTTTGGACATGGCTTTAGTGATACCAAGTCTTAAAGCCAATGCAATAGCTATTTTTTCACCACCACTAACCATACTCAAAGAGGATTCACCTTCCGGGCCGTATACAGTAACGTTATACTCATCATCTAAAGTCAAATCAGAATAATTGAAATTGAACTCATTGAAGAATTCCTTAGTATACTTTTGAATTAAAGGTTTTGAAATGGCTCTCAACTCTTTTTGGATACCATTTTTATCGAATAAATCTCTAATAGTCTTTAAAATATTAATATATTCTTCAACATTACTGTGCTCCTTTTGGAATTTGTCGGCTATTTTTATCTTTTCGCCCAATTCTTTAAGATTTGTAATTGATTCACGAGCTCTTCCTTTCAATTCGGAAAGTTCATTATTAAATGAATTTTGTTTTTTCTCATACATCTCATAGCGGAACAGAATTTGCTCATATTTTTCCTTATCATATGAAGATGCCTCAATCTTATTTTTAGTAATGTCCATCTGATTTAGACTGACACCTATCTCCTCTTTAATAGTATCATGTTGAGTCATCAAAGAATTTTTATTTTTAATGAAACCTTTTAACTGATTAAATTCTTCATTCTTCTGTTTTAAATCAGATATGCGATTTTGCAGTTCAATTGAACTAATATCTCCACTCAAATGAGAATCTTGCTCAAAAGCCAATTTAATGTTTCTGACATGGACATCGATTTCATTTTTGACTTGTTTCAATTTATATTGAATCTCGGTTTCATCACCTAAAACTTCCAAAGCACCTTTAGCCTTATTGAAATCATCATAGGATGTTTTATAGGATTCACGAGCAGTTTTTTCCTTAGAAATGCTTAATATGATTTCGCCTAATTTATCGCTAATTAACTCTTTAGATTCGAGGTTTTCATCGACTTTATTCAATTTAACCAATTCGTTTTCCAAATGGTTAAACTTCTGTTTGTATTCTATGATGCTTTTAGACAAATCTTCAATCTTTTCAAGTTTTTCTTCATAATCTTCTTTATCTTTAGTGAGTATGCGTACATCTTCGCTGAATTGTGAAATTAATTTTTCATTTTCATCGATGTTTGATTCATACTGCTTAATCAATTCCTGTTTTTTAGTTGAATCGATATCAGACTGGCAGACAGGACATTTATTGTCAACGTCTTCAAGTTCTTCTAAAGGCTTTTGAGAGGATTTGATGTTTTGTTTAAATACAACAATGTCCTCATTTTTAGAAATGATTTCCTGTGACAATTCTTTAATTTTTTTAGAAGTTTCATCAGATAGATTGTTTGTAGTTTCTTCTAAGTTATTGAAATCATCTACCTTATCCAAATCATCTTTAGATAAACCACAATCATCTAATTCATCTTTAGCGCTTGAAAAGAAGTCTTCTATGTCATTTCTTTCAGATTCAATTCCCTTTAGCAAATCTTTTTTATCTTTTTCCAATTTGGCCATTGTAGCCAAATCTTTTTCGTATTTAACTTTCTGATTGTTTAATCTTGTAATCTTTTCATCAGAAGCCAGGAACTTATCATGGTCTTCCTCATTCTCAGCGACAATATTCTTTTGCTGGCTAATTGAATCTAACTTGTCATAAATCTCATCCTCATCCTCTTTTAGTTTCTGAATACTGATTACTGACTTTTCAAAATCAAGATAGATATCCAATTTTGAGACATATTTTTCCAATCTACTAATCTGTTCTTCTGCATCACGAATCTTATCTAAATTTTCTTGAACTGATCGTTTATTTTCTTCCAATTTAGCTAAATTCGCCTCTTCAGTTTCCAAATTATGAACTTGATTATCGTAAATTTCCTTTTCTCTTTCCATATCCCTCTTACTTTCAGAAATTTCATTTAGAGCATTTGAAACCTCTTCAATATTGCTTTCAAGTTCATGACCTCTGTCTTTGAGAGCTGTTAATTCATCTTTCTTGCGTTCATGCTCTTCTTTTAGTTCTTTTGAGTTGTATAACTTGCCTTCAAGTTCAGCGCGTTTTGTTTCATAATTATTTATAAATGGAAGTAAGTTTTTCCATGATTTTCCAAGAGAATCAATGCCCAAAAGCTTAGCAATCAAATTTTTTTTCTCAGCAGGTGTTTTATCAACCAACTCAGCAATCTCACCTTGCCTGATATAGATAGCATTTAAAAACAAATCAGAATCTATGTCTAAGATCTGGCGAATTTCATCATTAACTTCCTTATCTCCTGTGCATATATGGATAAAACCGCTATCAGATGAAGTTTTAGCGAAAAGTGAAGATTTTAGATTGGATTTTTTTTCGCGAACAATTTTATATTCTTTGCCGTTTGAAACAAATTGCAATTCAATAGACATTGTGTCTGCATTATTTCTAACCAAATCATCAATTCTTTTAGCGGTGTGCTGTTTGAATAAAGCAAAACTTATGGCTTCCAATATTGTTGATTTTCCTGCTCCATTTTCACCAACAATGACGCTAATTCCTTTATTGAAATTAATTGTAGTGTTTTGATGGGATTTAAAATTATTTAACCTTAATCTTGTGAAAATCATTCTGGAACCTCCTTAAAGGTTACTTGAGTATCGTCTGTTTCATCTTCAGAAATTTCATCTTCGCTTTCGGCCATTTCATCCTCGAATTCATCTTCAATAGTTTCTATAGTAACCTCCATGTCTTCATCTAAAGGATAATGTTCAGCATAATACTGGTCTATTACTCCTCGTGCATCCTCAAGCTTATCTTTTGATAAAAGGTCGTATATGTCAATGGCTAATTTTCCAATGTCCTCATTTTCATAATCTTCTAGTTTTTCTAAAATCAATTCTTTTGGACCTACAGGAGCTTCTCTAACAATAATATCTTCAATTTCCCCATCAACCATGTTAAATGTTGGTCTAATCATCAAAGATAATTCTCCAAGTTCTTCATTTATCGTATCATAAATGATACCAGTATCGGAATCAACATTATTGATTTCCAAAATCAATATCGGCTTGTTATCTAAATCTCTGATAGTCTCCTTAATGCCTGCAATATTTGATTCCAGTTTATTGTAATCAATGGACCTTTTAATAAATTCACGAGAAATATCAACCTTAACTCTCTTAACAAGTGGTTTTGCACCATCAAAATCGACCACTACAAAACCCTTACCATTTTCATGGTAATCTGCCAGTTCATCTGTTTTCCAAACTTCGGTGGACCCAGGATAAACTAATTTTCCTTTTCCAAAATCAGTCATGGTGTATTTATGAATGTGACCTAATGCATAATAATTAAAATTATCAGGAATATCTCCAGTTTCCAATTCATATTGGTAATCAAAATAATTGTCCACACCTTGATGTAACACTAAAATTGATTTATCATGATCAGCAGCCTTTTTAGATAATTCCACCAATTTAGATTTTAAGACATTACTTTGAGATGCGGTATAAAACGGCAAACCTCCAATGAAAATATCACCATGCATATAATTAGTATTAATTGGGCTGATAACTTTTAAACCCATCTTTTTAAAAATTACATGTGGCGGAATTGATCCCTTACTTAATGCGGAATCATGATTTCCTGCTATTGCATACATAGGAATGCCGGCACCTTTCAGTTTTAGCAACCCTTTCTGAAATTCTAAAAGTGCCATTGGAGATGGTTTTGGGTTTTCAAATAAGTCCCCACTATGTATTACAAAATCAACTTTCTCTTCTATTATTTTATCTATAACCTTTCCAAATACTTCATAAAAGTCTCTTTCTCGCTCAATTAAACCAAATTGGCGATAACCTAAATGAGTATCTGCTAAATGTGCAAATTTCATTATATTACCTTTTTTATTCAATTGTATATAACCAATTTAAACACTATAACAGCATTTAATTAAATAATAATATATTGGATTGCATATTTAATGGTTTGCCAAGAGAGCATTTGAAAAGAAATAAAAATTGATGTATAAATGTTTAATTGAAAAATAAGTAAAATGGATATGAAACTAATAATCATATCCCATGTCCAAAGTTTCTTGTTCCTGAATCCTTAACTGTTCCGCTTCCTTTTCTTTGATGTTTTTAAAGTGGGAAACAATATCCATGTCATCACCATGGCGACGACCTTTAAATTCATCAATTTTAACGAGTGTCGGCACTTTACTCATCAATCCCAGCACGACAGCTTCTCCAACATTTAAAGAAGGTAGCTGATTTACCAGATCCTGCGACAAGCTTTCACTAGCGGACTGGACATGCCTTTGGTCTTCGGGTTCGACCAGCCTCAGGATGATCATGTTATTCATTTGGGACAATGCATCATGGTCAACCGTTTTTGGAGATTGACTCACCAAACACAATCCAAGTCCAAATTTACGGCCTTCACGCGCAACTCTTTGAATCCATGTTTTAGAATCAGAATCGCGTTTGTTTGGAGCTAAAATATGGGCTTCTTCCAAAATGAAAAATATTGAATTATCCATCAATTCATCCTTGTTCCCGCTATTAGCCGCATCTTTAGACCTTTGAAGTGAATTTCTTAGAATATGGCTTACAAGCACACTGGCCACTGATTCATCCACTTGGCTTAAATCCAGGACATTAACATGAGAATGTTTTATATTGGATAGGATATTTGCAGCATTCTTATCAAATAGTTTGGAATACCTGTCCATGGAATCATCAATCTTGTTCATAACATCTATAATCTGCTTATCCGCCTTTTCATCCAATGACTCCTCATGCAAAATGTTATGCATTATCTGCAAAAAGTTATTGGTGTTGGCCCGACCATCCTTAAGCATGTCATTGGCTGTCCTGAATGCCCTTCTGAAATGCCTTTCCTGAATATAACCATTTTTAGGGATATTGACCAATCTCCTAATCTCATTAAAGGTCATGTATCTTGGATTTATTTTAGGTCTGATAAGATTAACATCACCGTTTGGAAACTCCGCATCCCTATACTCACCATGCATGTCAAATACGAATACTGGAACGCTATAAGACAATAACTGGTCAATCAAAACAGATACAGTGTTGGATTTTCCAGCACCCGTCATTGCCAAAATGGCAAGATGCCTTGATAAGATTGGATTTGCATCGACATTTACTTCAACATCACTCTGATTCACAAGACAACCCAATTTTAACGGATTTCTAACTTTAAATATCTCTTTTAAAATTTCCCTATCTGCCAATTTGATTTCAGTTCCTGGAAGCACTGGAGTTCTCGGCAATTTCAGATTATCATTGACATCTCCAAGAATCTTTACTTTACCGCGTATATAATTGTCTTCAACGCCAATTCTTGAAATTTTTTGAATCGCTTTAAAATCGTTTATATCAACATTTAAAGCATCATTTCCTCTAATTAAATTTTCTATCATGCCCAATACTTTTTTGCCGTCATAATCTATTGTAACATATTCGCCTACTTTCGGCATCTTATCTGAAATGAATGTTACTTCTGTAAGTGAAGTTTCCCCTACGCAAATTCCAACTACCATGACATCACTTCCCTGTTTGTTGTTTCATAAATCTTAGCTATTTTCATTAATTCCTTCATATTCCTATCCGTAATCACAACATCGTTATGTGCTTTATTCAGCAGGTAAGGATAACCTTGAACTGACAGGACATTGATCTTTTTGACAATCTCAAAAACCTCTTTTTTAGAAGCTTTATATGGCAATTCAACCTTTAAGACATTCTTATTATCCTGAAGTCTCACATAAAATACTGTGAACTTCAATTGCTTGAAAAAGTCGTTGTAAAATGGAAATGGTGCTTTTTTAAACACTCTCCTATATTCTATTTTAGAGATTCCCTGCTTTTTTGTGAATTTATCGAGAAATGAAATGTCCGGAATATTCCATTTGAATAATTCATTGTCTGAAGATGTTTTGGATATTGAAATCATCTTCCCCTTATAAGTCAAGAGCTCTTTCAACAGTATGATCTTTTCGACAGCCGCCAAATGCAGGTTATATTCTTCAATCTTATTTGAATTTTCGCGTTTTGGCATTTCCACCAATTTTAAGGAATCCCTGATATCTGGAAATACCAATCCAAAATGCCTTTGATTCAGCCTTCTTTCAAATTCATTTAAAAGGCTGTCATCCATATTCTCTCTAAGTTTATCAGGTAGCTTGGCACCTCTTGGAAAAGCATTCTGCAAGTCCCCCAAGATGGATCCATCGAACATGTAATAATCAACATCATAATCCTTAATGGCCCTTAAAGCGCATTTCAATTCATAAATCGCCATATAGCTACCTAAAAGTTCATCTAGAAAGGATATGTGAGATATGTCAAATATATCCGAGTCATCTATTTTTTTTATTTCCCCGTCATAGATTATTGATTCTGCACCGACAGCACAGAAGTTAGTTGTCAAAAACTTCTTTTTGTTGAAACTTCCATCTCCTGCCGCTATTGAAAAATCATCAGAACTTTCACCGATATCCCTATTAAACCATTTGTATTCCAATTGAGATTCAACATCCGTCTCAGAACCAATATCCTGAATAAATCCTCTTTTAGCGATGGCTTTTTCATATAGTGAATTTAACATAATATCTCCTTAAATAACTATTATGTTAATATAAATAAAAAAAGTATGGTAAGAGCAGTTGAAAACTACTCTAGTGAAGCCTTTCTAATGGCTCCGGCTAATTCCTGAATTTTAGCTTTAACATCATCAGTGTCTTCAACGACAGTACCTGTTACTATGATGTCTCCTCCAGCTTTTGCAGCCATATATGCTGCTTTTGCATCACGGATCCCTCCGCCGACAACAAGAATATTTTTTGGAGCGGCCTTTTTGGAATATGCAATCATTTCTGCCGGAATCGGTTCATCTACACCGGAACCAGCTTCAAGATAGAAGAATTTAATTCCAAACAGTTCTGCAGACATTGCATAAACTGCAGGTATCTTAGGCTTATTTCTAGGCACCATATTAGCATCGCCAACCCATCCGACAGTTCCGCCAGGAGCAATAACCATATAATGCATGGATAAAATCTCCATTCCAGAGGCCTTCACAGCAGGTGCTGCAATGGCTTGGGCTCCGTTAATCCAGTGAGGATTTCTGGAGTTAACATAACTCATATAAAAGATTGCATCCGCATATTTACTTACGCTGCTGGTATTTCCAGGGAAAATAATAATCGGCACTGCAATATTTTCAGATAGAATTTTACAGGTATTGTCCACATCATCACCATTAACAGTAGACCCACCAATCATTATTCCATCGGTTCCACCTTCAATAGCCTGAGTAGCTATTTCCAAAGCTTCTTCAGGAGTTTGTTCATCAGGGTCAATCAAAGTAAAATGGATTTTTCTAGTTTTTAAAATATCTCTAATATAATTTTCTACGTCCTTCATAAAGATTACCTAAAATAAGATTTATAAAAAATAATATATTAAATTAATTGTTTAAAACTAGAAATTGATTAATTAAAAAAAAATTGTAAAAAAAATAGTAAAAAAAGTAAGAGAATAGGATTATCCTCTTGGTTCTTTTGCTTTATATCTTAAACCTTTGTAACCACATTTTCTGCAAGTAGTTGCACCAGCAGGGTTACGTGCATTACATTTTAAGCAGATTTTTACATTAAACATTCTGTTTTCTGCTACTTCAAATCTTGCCATTAATAATTCCTCCTATAATCATGAAAACTTAATTAATAATTAAAATAACCGTTATGAAATAAAAAAATAATATTTTCACTTTCCATAACTATTAATAAATTATTTTAACTTAATAGTATTTAAAGGTTTAGGAAAAAAGGGATAATTAAAGAAAAATTATTAATCATTTTCAAAATTAATGCCCTTTTCTGATAGAAAATCATTTTGAACTTTGACAACATCAGAACTTGTATCAACTTCACTGTAATCCTCAAGAAGATCATGGTTAAGTTCAAGAAAAGTATGGCCCCATTTAAAGCCATCCATCAATTCACGAGCCTCATCCTTAAAACGAGTGATATACAATGTCGCTGCAATGGCTTCAACGGTTGATAAGATACAGGGCTTGCCATAGTTTACAGGATTTGTAGCTATTAGAAATGGCAAGGATCTATGGTATTTTGAAAGAGAAAAGAATTTTTTAGAGCTTGTCACTTCATTCCAGGAACAGTCAAGCCCTACAATTCCCCTCCTTTGAACATATCTGTAGTCTTCATAGGATACTGCTTTTTCAGCATATGGATTTAGGACAATTGCACCTGACGGAATCTTATTGATATTGTAAACTAACCTACATTTACCTTGCTTTTCCATTTTAATGGAGGTGCATTTTTTCCTATCACATTCATCCGCATGAAAAACTGTAATTTTCATATTTAACCATTTTAAGATGAATAATTGCCTGACTTATACTGGCGAATCAATTCCATTTGATGAGCAAATTCCTGTTCGGACAGTCCATACTGTTCACTGATTAATGGAACATCATCACTTTTCTTCAGAGTTATGCTTTTAAGCAATGGTTCTATATAATCCGTATATGCCTCACCGAATGCATTTCCTGTTGAATTGACATCACTGTCAGCTTCGAAAATCGCAAATATCAGATAACCTTGATTTTCGCCTTGGCATTCGCAAATTATTATATTCATCGTATTATTAGCAGTGCTGTTTAAGTCTTCTGATGGAATCGCCTCACTGAAATATATTTTCCACTCATTTCCATTGAACGTTCTCTCATCAGGATTTGTAACTCCCTGAAGCTCATAAATCTCCATCAAAGCTGATGAATTATCTATAGTGGTGACATTGTAAGTGATATTATGCTGTTTATCCTTATAGGAATGCAGGTAGCCTAGAGAATCATTTACCAGACTGACATTTCCTACAAAAGTACCGTTCATAAAATCTGTTTCAAATTCTGTGACCTGCTTATTGCCATTTAGTATGCCTGTGGCAAAAATAACACCTACAACAGCAATAACCGCGATGATAGCCACAGCAATAATGATTATTTTTTTATTTTCCATTATGAGAACTCCATAATTTATTCATGTTCTATTTAAGTAAAAAGTCTTTAATAAAGTTTCTTCGATTGAAAAAATATTTTAATAAAAAATAACAAAAGATATTAAATAAAAAAATATGGTCATCATATGAACAAGAAAAGACAATATCAAATATTGCTGATAGTTTTAATAATTATCGTAATATTTAATATCGCAATTATGCTAACAGCCGACAACAATTCTTCAAATGTCTACAATGTTACTACTGTTGGCAATAATTCATATGGTACAGTCTATAAAATCATTGCGGGAAATCCCTCATCAAATGAGACAATAGCCATTATTTTAGGAGTCCATCCTCGAGAACATGAAATCCATGATGCAATAAACCAGACAATCTATAACATTGCCGGGGAGGATGGTGCTAAAAACTTAACTAAGAGATTTGTGATTTACTTTATAGACGTGAACGATACTTTCACTTCACGGGGAGACACAAGAACTGCCGGAGAAGCCCTGGCCAATGAGTTCATCGTTCCCAACATTGAAAACGACAATCCATTTGTTGTTGTTGATGTTCATGAAATCGATCCTATTTACGAGTATTCAAATTTCCTCTTTAGCCTGTCCAATAGAACTCCACAAATAGATAGTTATATAAATAAGCTATCGGAAGACGTTGATTTGGTGGACTTTAACTTTACTGAAGGAACAAGCCCTGAAAAAGTTACAATGCCTATAGCAGATAAAGGAATTCCTACAATACTGCTTGAAATATCAATTACAAATGACTATTCACAAAAACAAGATGCCGCAAATAAATTGATTGCAAGTTTAGATGAGTTAGAGCCTTAAAACGTGATTATTATGCAAAAATCCAGAGCAATACTAATTGGTAGAATGCAACCTGTTCACAATGGACACATGCAAGTTATCAATAAAATTTTAGAAGAAGTAGATGAGCTGATTATTGGAATTGGCAGTGCCCAAATCAGTCATGAGAAAAAAGACCCATTTACTGCAGGTGAGAGAATTGTAATGATAAGTCAAGCTTTAGCAGATGCGAATGTTGACCCATCAAGATATTACATTATCCCCATGCAGGATATTAATTTCAATGCCATTTGGGTTTCACACGTCAAAATGCTGACTCCCCCATTCTCAATTGTCTATACTGGAAATTCTTTAGTCAAACAGTTATTCAAAGAGGAAGGATTTGAGGTTAGGCAACCCCCACTTTATGACAGACTGCATCTATCCGGTACCGAAGTAAGGCGAAGAATTATTAATGATGAAAATTGGCAAGAGTTGGTTCCGAATGCAACAGTTGATGTTATGAGTGAAATTGAGGGTGTTGAAAGAATGAAAAACCTGTCAATCAAGGAAATTAGCGACATATAACAATAGTTATTTATACTAATTTGACAATAATATATTTGGAGATGACATAATGGTTGTAAGAGTAATAGAAGCAAAGGAAGATAAAGTTACAACAGCTGATTTAATAGCTGATATTAAAAAAAGCAATAAAATTGATTATTCAGGAGCTATTTTCACCTTTGAAGGAATCGTGCGTGGAAAAGAAGAAAATATGAACCTGAAAAAATTAATTTTAACTACTCCCGATAAAGAAAAAACCCAAGAAGAAATTGAAAAGATAGTCGAAAACGCTAAAATCAAATACAATGTCCATGAGATTTCAGTTGTTCACTATATCGGTGAGTTTTATACTGGAGATTCATTGTTTTTAGTTGCAGTTTTAGGTAACCACAGAGGAGAAACTCTCGATGCATTAAAAGAAGTTATTGAAACTGTGAAATATGAAGTCGAATTTAAAAAAGAAGAAATATCAGAACAAGGAACAAAAACAATCCTTGCAGGAGGTTAAACCATGTTTTTAATGAACATTATAAGAATTGCAATAATATTCATTATTATTTATGCAGTTTTAAAAAATTTAAAAACCCTTTTAAAAGCAGGCGTAATTATATTCGTTATTTTGTTATTGTTAGGATTTATAGGGTTTTAAAACCCCTATCCTAAACTTATTTTCCGATAATTACTTCAGTGGATTTAATTATTGCAGTAACATCATCACCTTCACTCAAACCTAAATTCTCAGCAGATTCCTTAGTAATGACAGCAGTGATAACGCTTGGATCTGTTACTTCAATTTTAATATTAGCCATTACGGCACCTAAATCGATATTTGTAATTTTACCATTTAATTGATTTCTTGCACTAAGCTTCATTTTATAATCCCCCATAAACAAATTTATTTACCGATAATTACTTCAGTGGATTTAATTATTGCAGTAACATCATCACCTTCAGCCAGACCTAACTTTTCAGCAGATTCCTTAGTAATAACCGCAGTAATAGTATTTGGTTCGGTGATCTCAATTTTAATATTAGCCATTACAGCACCTAAATCGACATTTGTAATTTTACCATTTAATTGATTTCTTGCACTAAGTTTCATTTTCACATCACCTTATGTTTTACAATAATAAATTGTATCGAATTGTATATAAATGTTTCGTTTTTTACTAAATAAAGGTATTTGAAAACGATTACCTTATTTAGTTCATATCGATATAATCTTATAATAATATTATTTTAAAAAGAAGTTATAATTATTCTATAATAAATATTATGAAGTTTATAGAAATATAACTAAAAAATAAATAATTAAAATTATTTATATTAATATATAATAAAAATTAATCCTTAAAATTAAATTTTATCGAAATTCATAGACTATCATCGATGAAATTATGAAACTCTAGAAAATTATATTAAATTATAAATCGAAAAATACTATTTATGAAAATCGAAATGGAATCAATAGGAACAATTCATACGGAATTTACAGAAATTGAAGGAATGCCGATTCAACCAACCGGCGCAAAAGGAATTAAAGGAACTATTGAAATTAAAGAAAAATACGTTGACGGCCTTAAAGACCTAAATGATTTTTCACATATTCACATAATATATCTGCTTCACAAAGTGGATGGATACATGCTTGAAGTGAAGCCTTTTATGGATGACAACACACATGGAGTGTTTGCAACAAGATCTCCCAAAAGGCCAAACAGAATTGGCATGAGCGTCGTTAAAGTCACAGACGTTAAAGATAATGTAATTTGTGTTGAAAATATAGACGTTCTAGACGGAACCCCACTTTTAGACATAAAACCATATGTGCCTCAGCTTTACGAGGATACAATCGGTGAGTTAAAAATCGGATGGTTTGAAACAAATCACAAAAAAGCAAAATCACAAAAGTCAGACGACAGATTCAAATAGAATCATTAAAAAAAGTAAAAAAATAGCTATAAATTATTTATAGCTTCTGTAATTAATTGGATGGTTGATTCGACATCATCCATGCTACATACACTTACGGGAGTATGAATATACCTTGTAGGAACGGATAAAACCCCTGTTGGAATTCCTTCACGAGTCAAGTGAATTGCAGTTCCATCAGTTGTTCCGCCATCACTCACTTCAAGTTGATAGTTAATATCGTTTTCATCACCAGCCTTGATGAGCATGTCCTTTACTGATTGTTGAGTTAATATTCCTCTTCCGCTTGCATCTGCCAAGATGATGGCGGGACCTTTGCCCATTACGACAGGTGCCTCTTCAGGTTTGATGCCTGGATGGTCACCAGATAATGTTACATCAAGCGCAATGGCCAAATCAGGATTTAATCTGAATGAAGAAGTTTTTGCTCCTTTAAGACCGACTTCCTCTTGGACTGTACCTACACCGTAAACAGTAGCTCTTGTTTTTACTCTTTTTAGAACTTCAATCATTACATAGCATCCAACACGGTTATCAAGTGCCTTACCCATGACAAGATTATTCGGATACTCTTCAAAAAGAGCATTGAAGGTCATTTTATCTCCAATTCTAACCATCTTTTCTGCTTCTTCCTTGTCTTTTGCACCAATATCGATAAACATGTCTTCGGCTTTTACCACTTTGTTTTTCTCTTCAGCTTTAGTAACATGTGGTGGTTTTGAACCGATTACACCTACAACATTCTCTCCAATAGAAGAATGAATGGTCACTGTTTGGTTCATTAGCATTTGATCGTTGATTCCACCGATATTTGAAAATTTGATAAAACCGTTATCATCAATGTATCTTACCATCAAGCCTATTTCATCCATGTGAGCTGCAAGCATTACAGTAGGAGCCTTTTTTTCACCTTTCTTGGTTGCAATTAAGTTTCCCATACTGTCCTTTTCAATATTGTCAGCTACGTTTTCCAATTCACGTGTAATAATTTTAGCGATTTCTTCCTCAGATCCAGAAACACCTGACGCTAAAGATAGTTCTCTCATTAATTCCATCATATCACCAATTGAACTTTATCAACATTAATAAGTTGAATAAACTTACTTAACGGCCATATAACAATTGTCGGCCATTCCCCTCATCTTGAAGGTTCGGACAATCATATTATATCGTCTTAAAAAAGTTTAATTATTGTCATTTATTATTTTATTATCTTTAATATATAAAATTAAATAAAAAAAAGTAGAAAATATGTAAAAGATTACATATCTATTTATTTTCCAAAGCCTTGAAACCGATAGGTGTTGTACTGTATTTTGTTCCGGCTGCAGTGATTACATCCTGAACTGAAGAAGTGAGTTTTGATTGTGGTCTCCAAGGTGCATCTTTGTCTTCTCCAACAACAGACACTTCATCGACTATCTTATTTTCAAGAAGATATACCAAGATAGCTGAAACTACCCCACCATCCTGACCTATGATGGAATCCGCTTTAACGGAGTAGATGTCCAAGTAGTTTCCAAGCGGCTTTTCATCAATGTCTGATTCATAGATTTCTTCACTGACGAATGTTCTAGGGCATGCAAAATAACATGCATGACAATCCTCATCACATTGCCCCTTAATCACTGGTTTCCTATGGTTGATGTGGATTATGTCCTTTGGGCATACATATTCACAGGCTCCACATAAAACGCAGGATCCTACACTGATGACATCATTCTGTAAATTTTCAAATTGGCATAGGCTGCATTCTTCTATAAATTCTTCCTCTGTTACTGCCCTTTTAGACAATACAGGTCTTGCAACAGCTTCCCTTTTTTTATAACGTTTTGTGTTTCTTGAGATTTTTTGATTTGCAATGCGTTCCAATAGATTCAATCCTTTTTCAGACATTTCATCAACAGCAATATATCCCTTTTCAATGCAATCCTCAATTATTTCTCTTCCTTTCTTGGACCTGACAATAACTGTGGAATATCCGCTAGGAGAACCTACTGAACCTACTGAAATATCAGAAACATCAGAAGTATAATCAGTACAGATATGGCAATTCTTACGTGTGAAAGGTTCTGTTTCTGCAATTGGAATTGAGAATACATTACCGTCTATTAGATTTGCAACAAATCTGCCCTTGTCTATTCTAAATTCTTTAACTTCGTATAATTCTATGCCTTGTTGTTTTAAATATTTCTCCAGATAGGAATATGAAAAGTTTTCCATGCAGAATAATCCTATTTTTACATCAATAGGTGAGCCGCCGGTTTGTTTTTCGTATTTGTTTATTTTGGTTGCGGCCAATATCTGACAGGGTGTTCCCACCATTGCTGTTTTAATTTCACTCACTTTTTACACCTCTTTATAGACCGGAAGATATCTTCCACCAATACTTATTTTTGCATTTAACATATATAAAGTTTTTCCAAAATTGAACAAAAGCAATCAAATCCAAATCGTGAAAATGATTAGTTTAAATTTTCAAAACAAATAAAATTAAAAATTAAACAAAAATACAATTAATTATCATATAATTGAAAATAACCATTCGAAATTATTAAGTTAATGCAAATCCAATATTAAAACAGGTGAGAGTATGTCAAATGTAACAAAAATTTATTTCAGCCCGTCCGGCACCACCAAGCAAGTGGTCGACCAGATAGCCGGCAATTTTTCATCTGAAAAAGAGACTTATGACTTATTGAATTTCAACTCTGCAAAGGAGTTTGCAAGCGACGATGTTGTTATTGTTGGAATGCCTGTTTTTGCAGGAAGAATCCCAAAAAGCGGACGCGAAAGATTATCCAAACTCAAAGGAGACAACACCAAAGCGATAGCAGTTGTAAACTATGGTAATGCTCATGTAACCGATTCATTGCTCGAATTAGTTGACCTTCTTAAAGAAAATAACTTCAATGTCATCGCAGCCGCTTCAACAATAAGCCATCACTCAATATTCAGTGGCGTTGCAGTCGGAAGACCTGATGAATCAGACATTAAAAAAATAAATGAATTCAGCAAAAAATGCATGGAAAAAATAGAGTCTGGCGAAAGTTTAAGAAGTGAAATACCTGGAAACAAGCCTTACACCGACTATAAACAATTGCCGTTTGTAATTTCATGTGATGACATGCTTTGCGCATTCTGTTATGACTGCGTTTCAATCTGTCCTGAAAAGGCAATTCCAGATGACGACCCAATCGACACAGACCTCGATTTATGCTCAAGATGCACAGCATGCATTCATATCTGTCCTGAAGATGCACGCATGTTTACAGGAGAAGCTTTTGAAGCTAAAAAACCAGCATTCGAAGAGGCGAATAGTGAAAGAAAAGAGCCTGAATTATATTTCTAAATTTATCTTAAAGTGCCTAAATTTCAATTTTTAATCGTGACGAAACTAAATCTCTAGTTTACAAATCTGAACAAATTTAGACACTTTTAAAAATATTTTACTTATAAACTCATCCTCTTTTTGGCTACCGTCGGAAAAAAAACAGGCTATACTCTAAACGATGATGGGACATGCTCAAGCAAGTCATGTGAGCTTAAGTTTGGGGATGTATGCTGTGAAGAGAATCTGATGCATTATATCCACCACATCATGTTGAGAGATAATTAAATATTGGGCAAGTCGTCATGTTTGTAAATTCAGAGAGTTTATCAAAAACTGCATTAAACGGTGAGGAATTAGCAAACCCTTAAAAAAAAAGAAAAAAATAGTTATGAAAATAACTATTAGTATTTGAATTTGACTTTAATCAATTTTATAGGATAGTCATTGATATATCTGTGATATGCGTGGTCAACACCACCATGTCTCCATCTCGGCCACCATTTCCATTTGCCATTCTTTTTGTATTGGTATTTTGAAATATAACTACTGCATGGAAGTTGCTTGCCGTTTTTATACAATATGATGTCCAGATAATTTGTATATCCACCATAATACATCACTCTCCAGAGACGAGCTTTGATTGTATATTTGCCTACTTTTTTGGTGGTCCATTTATATTTTACTTTCATCTGAATAGTTTTTGTTTTATATGCCTTTAAAACAGGTTCTACTTGATAAGAATCTGAATTAACGGCACCAAGCACACCTTCAGTATTTTTTTGTGAAGCATCACTTGCACTTAAAACCTCAACTGTGCTAGCGACGCTTGAGCTAAGAATAGGCTCTTCATTTGATGCATCTGCCTTCAAGACATTGGATTTCAGAACATCTTCATTATCATCCACACTAATCTCACCATTGTTTTCTACACTGATTGCTTCATTTTCATCACTTAAACCTACAATGTCATCAGTTGCATTGTCTGTAGCTGAAACTGCTGAAATAGCCAAGAGACTTACAAGAAATATAGACATTAAAATTATTTTCTTTTTTAACAATTTTTATCCCCCAATTAATTATATCATTAGTATAAGTTATGTATAATATATCATATAATCTTTTTTAAATTCTGCAAGTCGGATTGACCAAATTGTCTTTAGGATTTTGTCCTTAAACCTGCAGTGGGTTTTCATGAGTGTGCCGTGAATGGTTTTGTCAGAGGGGCAATAATATTCTAGATTTGTATTATTTCTATATTTATACATCACCTATAAACTCATTCTTTTTTTAGCAACAGCCCTTACATATTCATTTTCATCTGAAAGTGAAATTTCCTTTAACACTTTTTTACTTACTATTTTTTTGCAAGCGGCCTCACGAACTCTCCATGTTTCGTCATTTTTAGCTATTTTAGTTAAAACCTTCTGATTTCTGATTAATGAAACAGCCCTTACAGAGATGTTTTCGGAAATTCCCTGTTCATAAATCTTTATTATGCATTTTTCAACCTTAATCTTGTTTAAAGCCTTTAGGGAAAACTCTTCATCCTCATTTGCAAGGACAATCCTAATCAATGTTTCCAGATCAGTGATATTGTCCAAAGTCGATTTTCTTATACTTTCCAATTTCGCATTTTTCAATATCTCAATGAAGTTTTTCTCATCGGCAATGTGTTCCATTGCTTCAAATGCCACATCTTCATGAGTTGTATTAATTGCAATATAAGTAAAGTCACTTTCATTCGTTAAAGCCTGATTTGACAGAGCATGGTTTCTTACAAACTGGTCATCATCATTTAATGCAATCTTAATCAATTCCCGAGGATTGTTTAAGTTTTTAACTGCAATCTGCCTTACAAACGGATCCTTTTCATTGGATATTATTCTCAATAATGTGTCTTCATTTTCTATTTTCTTAACAGCTTCCGTTCTGACAACGCTGTCATCATCATTAAGGGCAATTTGGGTTAGCAAATCCTCATCATCCAATTTACTTACAATATCCAACCTAACATCCGACTTATCCGATTCGATTGCAATATTTTTTAAGATATCAATGTCCTGAATCTTACCAAAAATAATTGACCTAATCTTTGCGTTTTCTTCATCTTTAGCTATTTTTGCCAAGATTTCCTCATTTTCAATTTTTTTAACAGCTGCGATTTTAACTGATTCATCCTTATCTTCACTGACAACTTTCAAAAGAACTTCCTCATCCTTAAATTGCTCTTTATTGATTGCTGATTTTCTAATAGAAGAGTCCTTCGCTTTAAAAACCAAATCATACAAAATGTCTTCATCTTCTATTTTCTCCAAAGACAATCTCCTATAATTCTTGTCAATCGCGTTGATAGCTATATCCTCCAAAGTCTCTTCATCTGCAATCTTTTCGAATATCTCGTCCACATTCTTGTTTTTCTTTGTGTTCTTTACGATTTCAGAAATGGATTTGTTGTTCTCGCCCAATCTTTCATAAGCGAAGCTTCTCACATCAAAGAACTTTGAGTTCTCAGCCGCATCCAGTAGCAACCTTTCGTCTTTCAGTTTATTGGCGGCAATCAATCTTATTGCGCGGTCCTTTACGTTTTTTGCAATGTCAAGCGCAACAAATTGGTCTGTGATTTTATCTGCAGCCACCGCCCTTTCTGTTCTGTCTTTGCTGTTGATGGCTATTTCTTTAAGCATCAGCTGATCTTTATCTATTTCAATTTCATCCGGAATGAAATCCTTTTCTTTTTTATTATCTTTACCTTTGAATCTATCTAGAAAACCCATTTTAATTTACATCCTCATACATTCTCTCTAGAAAGCTTGCAAGTGAAACGATGTCCTGCCTGTTATGTTCTATTATTGGAACGATTGGTCCTATATTTTTTTCGGATAAATAGGTATTATAATAATCCGGAATGTGCTGGCCCGGAACATCCCCTTCACGCTCAATTCCAAAAACCTCTTTTTCAATTGTCTGAAGCTGACAGTTAGGCAATTCGTCACGCCATAGGTTTTTGGCAAAATACATTAAATCCAAATGAGGCAAATCAAGATTGCCCTCCATTCTATTGGACAAGCATCTGTTTTTAATGAAGGGCACATCGAAACTTTTCCCGTTGAAGGTAACGTGTACCGAATCCCCGTCCAAATGTGACAGATATGCTTCAATGACTGCGGGCTCTTCATATATGTCCCTTAAGAAGTACTGTGAAGAAATGATCTTGCTGCCCTTAATCTCTGCAACTCCAATCAGTATTATCGGAACATTTGATAGCCCCAAAGTTTCAATGTCCATAAACTTAAAGTTTTCGCAGTCCGTTAAGCTTATTGACTTGAGCAGGTTATCCCTGCATTTTCTGCTGTACTTGTTGTTGTCCAGCAGATCGATGATTTCGCCGAATGACATCTCATCGATTTCATCAATGAACTTTGATGCGATATCGCAATACTTATCATGGTTTTTAAGTGATTCTATGGTGGTGAACCCTTTGTTTTTAAGGTTTTGCTCTGTCTTGAGCCCGATTTTTGGAAGCAACTTGAGGTTACTGTTTATTTGGCTTTTGAAATCATTGTCTTTAATTTCAAAATCTATTTTTTCCTTTTCGGTTATTTTCAATGTATCCCCATAGGAAGTGGAAACAACATGTGAGTTTGTGATATCCGTTAATTTTTTACCTTCATACTCTTTTAGGAGATTTTGCTTGTAATCCTGGAAATATGAACTGGATAATTTCCTTGCCTTTCTTTTTGTATCTTCAGATGGATTTTGAGAGCTGATTGAATTGGACAGGACTCTTTTTAGATACATTTCATGTTCTTCATATTGACTCATTCAATTAAACTTTATAAATTTATGGAATATATAGTTTTTTAGTAAAGTATACTTGAATTTTTATAAATTATAAATAACTTTATATATTAGAAGAACATAAATAAGAATTGGCTACTATGTAGCCGGAGAGATAGATTAAACAGCCAAATTTTAAAATTCATTTCTCTAAAAACTTGTAAAAACAAGTTGTTAGGTAGTCAATATATATTATTACTACCTAACCATCCCAAATCTTTTTTTGTGAAAACTAAATTTAAAATACAATTTAGAAAAGCTTATTATATTCTCAAACAAATATTATAATAGTAAATTTAAGGTTTTAATATGAAATTAAAATTAGCTATTATATTTGGAATATTGATATGGGCAATCACATACATTTTAACAAGCATCATTAATCCAATTTTTACAAAAAACTTGCCTGGCATCAATATAATAGTTCCAATAATATTAATCATCACAACAACATTCTTTGGAATATTATATATAAGAAACATTGATTCAAACGAGGTTATTGAAGGATTGACAGCCGGTTTGATTTTTATTATCGTCGATATAATATGCGATTTCATATTCTTCTTATATCCGAATAACCAAACCTTAATTTTCACAGATTATACTTTGCATCTATTCTCAGTGATTGTCTTAACATTACTTATTACAACATTTTTAGGATATCTAGCTCAAATGAATATTGATTTAAAATAGGTGATTGAATATGATACCGAAATCCCATCCGCGCTATGAGTCATTATTATTAAGAGACAAAATTGTAAAAGCTTCCGAAAAAGGCTATCTGGCCGATTCAGCAATGATAGCCCATGGAAGAGGGGAAGCCTTTGATTACTTAATCGGAGAGAAAACAACTTTTCCAGCAAAAAGAGCAATGTATGTTGCAGTTGCAGCTTTACTCTTATCAAATAACCCAGTTATTTCAGTTAATGGAAATGCAACTGCACTGGCTATTGATGAAATAATTGATTTGGCCAATGCAGTCAATGCAAAAATAGAAATAAATCTATTCTATAGAACTGACGAGAGAGTGCAAATCATCACAAAGCTATACAAAGACCACGGATACAATGACATTCTCGGGTCATTGGATGACGACATCGAATATTTAAACGACATCAAGAACAACAGGTCATCTGCAAGCAAAACAGGGATCTATACGGCTGACACCATATTAATTCCACTTGAAGATGGAGACAGAGCAGAAATACTTAAAAAAAGTGGCAAAAACATTATCACAATTGATTTGAATCCGCTTTCAAGAACTTCAAAAATGTCCGATGTTTCAATAATGGACAATATCGTCAGGGCCATTCCATTCATGACAAAAATAGCTGAAGATTTAAAAACTCAAGACAAGAAGGTCTTAATTGAAATGGTCAATGAATTTGATAATGAAGAAAATCTTAAAGAATCAATCGAACAGATTAAAATAAAACAACAGCGAGGATTATAATGCAAATAATAGGAGTATCTGGCCTACCCGGTTCAGGAAAAAGTTTAGTATCAGACATGGCTATTGAAAGAGGAGCCATCATGGTAAGTATGGGAGATATCGTAAGAGAAGAGGCTAAAAAGAGAGGGGAAGACAGCAAGGAAACAGCCAAAAACCTGAGAAAGGAATTCGGAGAATTCATTATCTCAGAGCTTACAATCAAAAAAATCAAGAAGCTGATCGATGAGGGCAATGACAAACCTATCATTATCGATGGAATCAGAAGCCATCACGAAGTGGACATGTTTAAGGAAAACTTCGATAACTTCATGGTCCTTTCAATATTCACCAATCCAACTTTACGATTCGAAAGACTTAAAAAGAGAATGAGAGAAGATGACTCTACAGAATATAGCGAATTCAAAAAAAGAGATTATTCCGAACTAAACTTCGGTATTGGAAATGTCATTTCACTTTCAGACAAAATAATTATCAATGAAAGCGATATGGAAAGCTACAAAGAAAAAATTAATGAATTTTTAGAAGAGATTGATTTGTAAATCACTTATCTTCTAAAATCGCTTCCTCTATAATGTAAACACCACTGTCACGGTTCCATACTTTTTTATCATTTAATATTCTTATTCTCTTCTTAAATATAGGCCCGTCAATAGCTAACGTTTCTGCTTCGCCGCCTTCAAAAGCCAAATCAATGTAATATTTTTCATGAAGCTCGACAAGCTCATCAATGGTCTCGTCATCAATTACCCTTCCAAGCCATGATTCATCCAATCCCCAGGCCGCAACTCCAGAAATAATAATTTTAAATCCAAGAGAAACTATTTCCCTCATATATTCCAGCTCATCGACATGCCAGTATGGAGAAACAATTTCTAAACCGACTTCCCTGCCCAATCTTTCAATCCTTGACTTCTGATAGACTGAATAAAGTGCCCCCGTATATATGCACTCGACACCTGAACTTTTAAGTTTTTCAAAAGCAAGCTTTAAATCTGCAAGTTCCTCTTCCTTAACGCCGTCGGTTTCAACAGACATTATTGGAATATCAACTGCCTGTGCAAGCAAATCGGTTATATGAATGTTTGGCACATGAAACATGTATGACTCATCATTGCGGGATTTCATGGAAAGAAGATATTTTACATCTTCCCCCTTGCTTAAAGCATAATACAAAGCCATTGTACTATCCTTTCCTCCCGAAAACAAAACGGCAGCATTCATAAGCTATTACCTTTTACGTTTTTCTCTCATGAATTTTTTAAATTTTCTTGTGAATACTCCAAATGACTCATAATAGATTCCAATTAAAGCGACTACCACACCAAATGCACCAGTTATTAAAATAAAGTGAGTATTTGGAATCATTGATGAATTAGTATTGTTCAAAGTATCCTGAACAGGACCTGATTGGTTAGATGCCACAATTCCTCTTTCAAGCAAATCATGTTCAAAGGTATCAAGAGAAGCTGATGAAACAACTAATTCCGCATGTATTTGAGCATAGGAGAGAGTGTCTCCATAAACCAATTTGTACCAATCGGAAAATGATTTTAAAGCATCATAAGATGAGTAATTTTCTTCAATAGCTATTTCAATTTTCCCGTCTTCAGTTACATTATAATCCTTAAAATGAGAATTTATATTTCCAATAACAGAATTGAAATACTTCATTTCCCTTTCGTTAAATTTCCACAGTGGAATCGTAATGCTTGTCTCCTTAAAAGAAATAAACCCTTCGGTTGCACTTAAATTTTCTTTTAATTCAGTTATATCTGTCGAAGATGACAAATCCAAATATAACGTTTCTTCATTTCCAGGTACATTTTTTTCAACCATACTAGCCATGGCGGGTAATTCTTCATAAATCGGTTCTAAAAAGAATGCACCGCCGATTGCGCCAATTAAAAAAGCTACAACAAGTACTAAAATAATTTCTTTTTTTGGCATGTAATTTCTAAGCATTCCAATTGAAAAAACAAATACCATCATTATTATAAACAAAATGATATAAACTATTGCGACTATTATATCCATAAATTAACACAGCCGTTTTTAACTATTAATTTTATATTTTAAATTGAATAGTTAAATAGGTTTGTATAAAATATCGCCTATTTGTGATAAATTACCATGTTTTCATTGCCGACAGGCCATTCAACTATAAAAATATTTGCACCTTTATCCAGATTAAATGAACTGGCCTTCAGTTTTGATTTGAAGCTGAGGTAAATTTTCTTATTATCTCCATTTTTTAGCTTTAGATTAGATGAAATATGATTATTTGATACAGAAACCCTTATTGGCTTATCTATGTACAGCTTTACAGTTTGCTTTGAACCCTGACCCTCACCATAAACCTGTTTTATTGCAAGCGCCAATTTAGACAAATCCGATTTGGTTTTGATTGAATCGGATACGTCAAACGTGTTGTCCATACTCTCCTGCAACAATGGCAGCGTAAAAGCTATCATTATTATCAATGATATTGAAAAAATCAGCAGATACTCAAGAGAGACTTGTGCCCCCTGCTCTTTCATCATATCACCAACACCAGATTTTTAGTAATCAACATCATCAAATCACCGTAACTCAAGGCAATAATCAACCCCAACAGTATTGCGGGAGTGAAGGGAAATGCGATTTTAATACACAATGAGTCTGAAATGAACTTTTGAGAGGACATGATCTTCAACAGGTACATGTCCTCCCTGGTGATTCCCCCTGCGCTTTGGGATTTGAAATAATATTTAAAATCATTATCCTTACTTTTATAGACCTTCAGATTTCCTTTTGAATCATTAATGAGTTCACGCACATATTCATCATTAAAATTGTATTTGTTTACAATCATGCCTTCCTTTAAATCCTTAACCGATACTGCTTTGTTTAGGGTCGTTTTTATTATCACATGCAGGCTTTCATAATTGAAAATATTGAATAAGAAATCGACATTATTCTTGAATATCTTATTTTTCAAAATCAAATGAATCGTGAAGACAAGCAAAAATGGAAAAGACACCAAAATGCTATTGAAAATTACGCTAAACGCAAAAGGGTAAATTGATAAGACAGGGAAAATATTCAAAAATTCAATATTTAATCCAAATGGTATAACTGTAGCAATGGAAGTAAATAACTTTACATCACCACCACCCCACAAATGCAATTGCCATAACATATAAGATATGACATAAGTAATAACCATTGAAATAAATGAAGCTAAAAAGTATTTAAGATTATTCGTAAACAATGATAGAATTAAGTTCGTTGTTAATCCAAAAAATATCAACAAATAATTTAACCTATCCGGAACAAAACCCTTTTTAATATCAAAAATTGAAGCCAAAAAAGCGAAAAGGATTGTAACAATAATCTGAATTAAAAATATCGCACTAAAATTCATGATTATAGTTTAAACTAACTAGAATATTAATTAGATAGAAATTCAACTTGTTAAATTGATTTTATCTTGTGAAATTGCAAAAAAATAAAAAAATTAATTTTTAGAAAACTCATAAATAGCTTCTAAAAATGCTTTAAATAATGGATGAGGCCTATTCGGTCTTGATTTAAATTCTGGATGGAATTGACAGCCGACAGCCCAAGGATGATCTGGAAGTTCAACAATTTCCACTAAGAAATCATCAGGACTAGTTCCGGAAATTATCAAGCCTTTATCCTGCAACTCTTGCCTATAATCATTGTTAAATTCATATCTGTGTCTGTGACGCTCTTCGATATCAATTTCACCATAAGCTTCATAAGTTTTAGTTCCTTCAATGATTTTACAATCATAAGAACCTAAACGCATAGTTCCGCCCATGTTTTTGATTTTCTTTTGCTCTTCCATCATATCTATTACAGGATATTGCAAGTTATCATCAAATTCAGAGCTGTTCGCATCATCATAGCCATTTCTTCTTGCAAATTGAGTTACCATGGATTGCATTCCAAGACAGATTCCGAATAATGGGACATTATTCTCAATAGCGTAATCAATGGCATCCAGTTTTCCTTCAAAACCACGTTCTCCAAATCCGCCAGGAATTAAAATACCATCAAATCCAGCCAATTCATCAGAATCAAGCTCTTCAACATCAGAACTCAAGTACTTGATTTTGGCTTTAACACCAATGCTTGCAGCGGCATGAAGTAAAGACTCCCTAATACTAATATATGAATCTTCAAGCTCCACATATTTGCCCACAATACCAATAGTAACTTCAGGATCTGTGATTCTTAAAGAATCAACTATTTTTCTCCATTCATCCAATTTAGAAGAATCCGGATCGACATCTAAACCTATTCTATTTACAATCAGCTCACCGATATTCTTATCTTCTAAAACCAGAGGCACTTCATAAATTGTGCCTGCATCAGGAGTATTGACTACTGCATTTACATCAACGTCACAGAAATGAGCCACTTTTCCAAGCAGGGCATCATCAATATGCACCTGTGACCTGCATACAATAACATCAGGATTTATACCGACACTTCTCAATTCTTTTGTGGAATGTTGGGTTGGTTTTGTCTTGAATTCTCCAGCTGCATTTAGGTAGGGAATAAATGTAACATGGACAAACATGACGTTTTCACGCCCTTCTTCATTTCTGAGTTGTCTTAAAGCTTCAAGGAAAGGTTGACTTTCAATATCTCCAACTGTACCACCAAGTTCGACCAGAACCACATCATAATCAGCACTTTCAGAGTTTTGCCTAATCATCTCTTTAATGCGATTGGTAATGTGCGGAATTACCTGAACACATTCTCCCAAGTACCCGCCTTCTCTTTCCTTAGCGATAACAGATTCATAAACTTTTCCAGTTGTAATATTAGCTATTCCATCAAGTTCAACATCTAAGAATCTTTCATAATGGCCCAAGTCCAAATCTGTTTCCATACCATCATGAGTAACATATACTTCCCCGTGTTGATATGGATTGAGTGTTCCGGAGTCCCAGTTTAAATAAGGGTCTATTTTAATAGCTGAAACCTTTAAACCATAAGACCTTAAAATTCTGCCCATAGATGCTGAGGTAATACCTTTACCTATGGAACTAACTACCCCACCAGTTATAATAATATATTTTGTCAATAAATCCTCTCCTTAGATTAATAAAATACATTTATAATTTTAGTCATTAATGATATATAAAAATTTAATATCACATATAAATCAACATGAAAAAGTTGTTATCCATTATTTTTTTAAGTTTAATGTTTTTATAAATTCTTTAATGTACTTATCACAAAATTCCCAAGTATGTTCCCCATCGGCTTTTATAAAATCAACATTAACGTTAGCTGATGATAAAAACTCATAAAAATCAGCATTTTTTCCATATAAAAAATCATCAACGCCGCAAGCCATAAAAATTTCCGGAACATCGCTGCAATTCTTGATCAATGCTTTCGGATCCATATCAGAACCTTGCAACTCGTCCAAGTTGCCAAAAATTGATTCATAAAATTTTCTGGAACGCAATACATTATTATCATCCGTATAATTAACAATATCATCAGTTATTAATGCCGCTGAAATCATGCCTATTTTTGAGAAGTTTTGAGAGTATTTTAATCCATTTCTGATTGCCCCATATCCTCCCATTGAAAAACCTGCTATAAATGTGTCTTCACGTTTATGCGAAAGTGGAAAGATATTCCTTGTAATATCCAAGAGCTCCTGGCCAACATACTCTCCATAATAAGCATGGGAATTTGCATTGTCAACATAAAAACTGTTTTCGCCACATGGTATGACAATAGCTATTCCATTATCCTCTGCAAACTTCTGAATGGAAGTATTGGCCAGAAATATGTCATCACTGCCATACAATCCATGCAGCAGATACAATGTCTTATACGGTTGAGGCACGATTTCCTCCGTGTCCTGTAAAAAGTGAATATTGTCCGAAGGCAATATCACACTGATGGATGTTCTTCTCTGTAAGCTTTTACACTTAACGTCTCCTCGAAATAGAACCATTGAAGCACCTATTCTTCCAATATCTTATCTAATTTTTCATTTAGTTCAGTCAATTGCTTTGATAAGATTTCCTGATTTTTCAAAAGCAAATTCTGGTTATCAACAATCACCTTGAAATGTGCATCGTTTAAGTTCACCAAACCAACTACCTTATTGAATATGTCTTCAATTTCAATCATGTTTACACCTCATGTCCATAAATCAGTTATGAAAAGTGGACTTGCGTCTTCCGCCTTTTCAAATCCGCAACTTTCATAAAATCCCACTTCTTCATCATATCCCACTACAACAATGCGGAGATAATCCTTATAGATATCTTTAACTTTATTCACTAAATGCTTTCCTATTCCCTTGTCCTGATAATCGGGATTTACCAAGAGATAATGGACATATGCAGTCATTATGCCATCATCCATAGCACAAATCATGCCAACTAATTTATCCCCATCCCATGCGGAAATCACTGTTTCAAAGTTTCTCATAGCTATTTGAAGTTTTTTTGGAAAATGACCTGAAGACCACTCCACAGACAAAAACAAATCCTGTAAATCCTCTACACTAAATTCATGAATTTCCTTGTATACAATTTCTGTCATCATACCACCCTGTATTCTGTCCATTTATTTGAGAAATATCTGTAAACATAAATCGCAGCCCTCACATACCAATCTATAAACATCGCTATCCAAGTCCCGAATACTCCAATTCCCATCCAGTCAGCTATTACATATGACAGGCCAATTCTGCATGCAAACATCACCGCAAGACTGATGTACATTACTGATTTTGAATCTCCCGCTCCCCTAAATGTTGAAGGCAACGTGAATGATATCGGCCAAATCACAATTGCGAATATCCCATGCCAGATTATCATTTCAGTGGCCATGGCTGCCGTTTGTGAGGACAAATTGTAGATTCCCAATATGAACGGCAACCCTGCAAAAATGATTATGTTGATGATGATATGTGAAATGACAACGATGATTAAAATTTTTTTATTGTAATATCTTGCCTGCTCATAGTCATCTGCACCAACACATCTTGAAATTACTGCAGTCAAACCCAAATTGATTGCAAAACCCGGAAGAACTGAAAATATTCCGATTGCATAACCTACGGAGTTTGCAGCTATTGCCATTGTTCCGAAAGTGGAAACAATACTTAAAACAAGTACACGGCCCAATTGGAACAGCCCATTTTCAACACCGTACGGAATGCCCACCTGAAGAACCTTTCTAAGTATATGGAAGTCGAATTTATGCTTTAGAGTCTTTTTGATATGCAGCTTATAGTCGTCATCGGTAGCGAGATACATTATTAGAACTGCCGAGAGGGCTCTTGATATTACAGTCGGAATAGCCACTCCCCTTACATCCCAACCCAAATAATAAATGCAAATCGCATTGCCAATAACATTTAAAACATCACAGACAAGCAGTATCTTCATCGGCAAGTCTGCATTATTTGTTGTTCTGAAAATGGCAGCTCCAGCATTATAGATTGCCAAAAATGGAATTGATAAAGCAACAATGTATAAATATATTTCCGCATTCTGCCAAACATCGGCTTCAATCTGACCAAATAGGATCCCTATTAGAAATCGTCTTAAAACAATTACCAGAATCATCAATAATGTTGATAAAATTGTTGAAAACCAAACGAGTTGCGTTGCAGAATTCTGTGCCTTATCAATCTGTTTATCGCCCAAATACTGTCCGGCAACCACAGCTCCGCCTGTTGCAAGAGCTGAAAAAGAAAAAATAAGCAGTTGAACTAAAAAGTCAACTAATGATACTCCTGAAATTGCAGCTTCACCTAACGATGCCACCATGATGGAATCGGCCAAACCCACAAAGAATTCCAAGCCATATTCAATCAAAAGCGGAATAAATAAAGCCAATAAAGCCCTATTTGAGTATATGTAACCTTCAGGAGTTTTAAAAATATTCATAATATTATCTTATAAAGTTTGTACCTATCTTTGGCTCTACTTCACGTTCCAATCCTTTTTCCTGACCTGCTTCGATACATTTGAGGAAAAATGCCATGTTACGTCCAAGCTGTCTCATGGTGCATAGGCCCTCTTCATCCTGAAGAACCTCATCGGGAGTGTTTCCATGAACCATGTTCCAGTAATAAGATGTGATTATCGGCATTTGGGAAATTCCCATAAACTTATTGAGCTGGTCAAAGGTTGCGGTAGTTCCGCCCCTTCTTGCAGAACACACCATTGCCGCCGGTTTGAATGCAAACGGCTCTGAATTGGAATAGAATGCCCTTCCTAAAAAGGATGTTATTGCTCCGGTAGCTGCCGCATAGTGAACCGGTGAGCCGAATATGAAACCGTCAGCATCATATGCCTTTTTGACAAATTCATTAACCTTATCATTGCCAAAGGCACATTCCCCTTTTTCACGGCATTTCAAACATGCAGTGCAACTCATCAACGGTTTGGTTTCAATCCAAAATATTTCGGTTTCAATGCCTGCCTCATTTAAAGTTTTTTCAACTTCGCAAAGTGCAGTGTATGTACAACCCTCCTTGTGAGGGCTTCCATTAAGCAATAATACTTTCATTTAAAATTCTCCTGATATCAATCTTTGAATTAAGAAGTGTCCCGGTTTGGTTTCAAGTGAACCTTTTTTAACTCCCTCTTCATCAAATGATTCGCATTCATCACCGTCTAAGTTAGAATCATATATCACTAAAGGCACATCATCGCGAGTATGGGTACCAACACTGATTGGTGTTGGATGATCCGGCAGGATTGCTGCTCTGAAGTCCTCATCTTTTAAACTTTCGACAATCGGACCAACAATGAATTCATCGATTCTTTCAATGGCTTTAACTTTTTCTTCAGTGTTTTGAGCATGCCCCGCTTCATCAGGAGCTTCAATATGAATTAATAATAAATCAGTTTCTTTTAAAGCTTCAATACCATATTCTCCTTTTTGCTTGTAATCAGTGTCAAAGTATCCTGTAGCGCCAGGCACATTAACGATGTTCATTCCTGCAAAGTTTCCGATGCCCTTAAGCAAGTCCACACCTGTAATCACCGAAGCTGTGATTCCATAAGTCTCTTTGAAATTAGGCAAGCTTGGTGTTACACCTTGACCCCACAACCAAACCATATTTGCAGGTATTTCCCTTTTTTTATTGATTTCATGACTTTCAAGATACTCTCTTGACTCAAACATGATTTGCTGGATTTCCTGGGCCAATTCACAGTCCCCAAATAAGTTATCAGCAAGTTTTTCACCCACTATATCATGAGGAGGCAGTGTCTTGATGCTGGATAAAACTTCGGCATCTTCAATGCTGTCACATGAATATATGAACAGATGCCTGTAGCTTACGCCACTGTAAAACTTGCCTTTGAAATCAGGATATTTGCTTGTGAAAAACTCATTCAAACCTTCCATTAATTCTGCAGCCTCTTCAGTGGAAATGTGACCTGCATTAAAGTCATCCATTGAATCATCTTCACTGAATATTGTATTGCATCTGAATATTACATCAGTTGGAGTTGTTGGAATTCCTTCACTGCCTGCTTCAAGAGGTCCACGACCAGTATAATAATCGGCAGGATTATATCCAAAAATGCTCATATTGGCAACATCAGAACCAGGAGTGTATGCATCAGGAACATTATTTGTAAATCCTCCAAATCCTTCTTTTGCTAATTTATCAATATTTGGTGTGTTTGCCACCATCAAAGGAGTTTTTCCATCTAGTTCTTCAACCGGATAATCACTTGCCCCATCGGGGATAAAAATTACATATTTCATACTATCAAATAAAAATAAAAAAAAGAAATTAATTAGTTTTTATTATCTAAAATACTAATTAAATCAGTCAACATCGCAGAAGCAGTTTCAAGAGATCCTGCTCCAAGTCCCATTACGGTTATATCTCCAGCCAAGTCTGTGTGGATTGTAGCCATATTCAAAGTTCCTCCAACATCATAAGAACTTCCTTTTTTAACCAGACGTGGAGATACGCGTAAATTGTCATGAGATACTTCAGCTATCAACTTAATCAGGTAATCGTCTTTTTTAGCCAGTTCAATGGCATCGGAATTGATATTTGAGATGCCTGAAACTGTCACATCGCTGTAAGTTGCATCGATTCCTAAAAGAGAGTTAGCTAAAATTACGGTTTTACAGGCAGCGTCAATACCTTCAACATCCTGGGTAGGGTCTGTTTCGGCAATACCCAATTCCTGTGATTCGATTAATGTTGATTCATAATCTGTACCTTCAGTGGTCATTCTTGACAAGATATAGTTTGTAGTACCGTTTAAGATACCTATGATTGATTTGATCTCACAGGACGCAAGTGTTTGCTTGGTGAAATTGATAATTGGCATTGCACCGCCAACGCTGGCTTCATATTTGAATTCAACACCTGCTTTTTCAGATGCACTAACAACCTCTTTAAATTTAAGTGCCAAATGTCCCTTGTTTGAGGTCACCACATCTTTTCCTTGGCTGAAAGCTTTAAGAGTTAGTGAAAATGCAGGCTCTGCATCAACGATATTGGTAGGAGTTGCTTCAATGAGACAATCATATTCAACAGCATCCAATACATCCTCACCGCTTTTATCGCATCCGAATTCAGGATAAGCTGATAATTTTCCTTTGCTATTCTTTGTTTCAACAAGTAACTTTTCATCCAAACCGTCAGCTGATATTGCTGATGAAGATGAATCTGCGGCCGCTACAACTTTTACAGCCACACCTGTTTTTTCTAAAATTAAATCCTTTTTCATGGAAATCGCATTGGCCACACCTTGACCCACTGCACCGAATCCCATTATAATGACTTTACATTCATCCATAATAATCCCTAAACTTCATTAATCATAACTAAATCTTTTTCTTCAGCAATTTCTTTGATCTTATCAAAAACAAATTGTTTTTTACCGTAATCGGTTTCAACAGTAACTAGTGCAGTAGATTCTTTTTCACCATCTAATTTAATATCAAATCCGGCTACACAAACACCTTTCAATGCATTGATTCTATCCATGGTGTCCCTTACATCCCTATCGACAATATGGCCGTATAATATTGTACTGACCATTTCCTTTTTAACCACACCATCCATCTCGACAATGGAAAATCCCAAATCATCGAATTTTTGAATTACATTAAAAAGGTTTTCGCGTTCCCCTTCAATTGTAAGGTGAACCGGAACCATGCCTTGCTCATTTTTTGACTCTCTTTTGTGAATGACAGTAACCAAGTTTGCACCAAGACTACTAATAGGTTCTAATGCGGAAACCAGTTGACCAGGAACATCCAAAAGCTCTAAAACTAAGTTCATTTTCATTTAAATCCCTCTTTTAACCTGTCCAATCCGCTTTTTTAACTTTAAGATTGCCTTCTTTGTCAATACTGGCATTTCTCAAAATTTTTTCAGGGTTTTTCTCGTGAGATTCATCCTCACGTGTTAAATTTAAATTATCAGTAATATACCATGTTTCATCTGAATCAGGAATATCCTCTAGAATCTTTGAAAATTTTTCGATAATGTCTTCAGCATCTTTTTCGATTGTCATGAATCAAAACTCCTATAATTATACTAATGATTAATATATTATTTTTTAATATTAATAAAGTTAAAGATTATTTAAAAAATATTAGAAAAAATCTATTGCCCATATCTTTAACAAGTCAAAAACGAACTGATATCAGTATCCTTTAAGATTTTCTTTCTTAAAATCTTATCGATTCCGGTTCCGTATTGGGCTGCCTTTTTAGGCCTGTAGGCAATTTCATAGTCAAGACCCTCTTCAAAAGCCAATTTACGCAAAATACTTTTTCTCATGTCATCATGCATGGAAACAATTTTTTTATTGTCAGGAATGTTCAATACCAACTCCACAAGCTTCTTGTCTAAAAATGGCAATCTAAGCTCCACTGAGTTGAGCATTGAACATGCATCATCCCTTTCAAGATTGACATGATACATGTTTGAGATATCATGGCGCAAATCATAGTTAAGAGTTCCATCAACGAAACCTTTAACATATCGTTTATACCCTCCAAACAGCTCGTCAGCACCCTGGCCTGAAATGGCTACCTTCAAACCATCCTGAGCGACCATTTTAGTTGCAAAATAAGTGGTGAGGCCAACACCCACCTTCATGAGATTATCATCACCAATGGCTTTAACCACTTGAGGAAGCGCTTCACGCACCAAATCCTCTGTAACCTCACATATCTCCAAATCAAGGTTAAGGAATTTTGAAGCATAGATTGCAGCTTCAACATCTTTTGAGCCTTCAACCCCAACAGCATACAATTTAATTTTTAAGGGAACATTTTCAGCCATTTCCTTTAAAAGCAATGCCAAATATGAGCTGTCCACGCCACCTGAAAATATCACACCAATTTCCGTAAGGCTTTCGACCCTTTTAAGAACACTCAATCTAAGCATCTTGTCTATTTTTGCAACATCCCCCTCAAAGACCTTTTCATATATTGCCTGAGCAGGGGCAATGTCCTCGCCATTGTATAAGATATGTTCCGGCTTTAATGTGCTGATGTCAGTTATGCCAACTTCCTTTAAGCTTTGCTTTGCAGATGCAAATCCTTTCAAAGTATCGTTTTCCCCGTAAAACAAAGGCTTGACCCCTAAAGGATCACGTGCAAGAGCCAGATTCTCACCATCCCATACAGCAAAGGCATAGTCTCCGTCGATTAGCCTAATGGCTGATTGAACAGCTTTCAACAAGTCAAGTTTTTTAGCATAAAAATCAATCAAATAAAGTAACATTTCAGCATCAGAGGTGATTTCAGCCTCAACGCCGACTTTTTTTAGGAAGTTCCTCATTGTGTAGAAATTATATATCTCCCCATTGAAAACCAAAACAAGATTATCATTTCCAACAGGCTGCGCTTTTGAAACCCTGTCGTTTAGATCATAAATGGAAAGCAAGTTATGGCCAAATCCGATTGAATAGGTATTGTCATCATTGAATTCATCAATGTTGATGTCTATTTGAATTTCATCTAAAAAAACGCCTGATGAATCCGGACCCCTATCCTTTGAAGTTTTAAGCATTTCAACAATATCATTACCTTCAAAATTACCCTGCAAACCAACAATTGAACACATGATATAACATTATAGAAATTATTATACTTAAAATTAATTTAAAAAAAGGATGTTAAATAGCAACATCCCTTTTAGTGAAGTAAATATAAGAAACAGCCAACCCAATTAAGAAAGTAGCTAGAATAACACCATAGGACACTCCAATTCCGGCACTATATTCGGCTATTTCACCTGATGCAATCAAGTATGGGCAAACCCAAGGGACATATGGAGCCCAACTTTGGGAATACACCATCAGGTTCACCAATGTCAAACCTGCGCCTCCAACCATTGCAGGGACCATGTTTGTAATGAACAATGACAGGAATACAAATGGGGAGAATGTCAAAAACAAAAGGACATTTGCATAGAGAAGCTGGGCAAAGCTATCGATGAATAGCTTTAGCGTAAATCCTTCAAGGCCTAAAATAAAACCTAAAATTGCTGTTGATATGCTTGTGACTGCTGTCAAAATCAAGACCCATGCCAAAAACATGACATATTTGGACATCAGGAATTTTCCTCTGGATATTGGGATTGTCAGCATGGTCTTTAGAGTGTGCTCATTGTATTCCCTTCCAAAAAGGTATGATATTATAATTGAGAAGAGCAGAACTGCAAATATTGCAGACATGTACATATTAACATTAGTAAATAATGCTTCAAAGCTATTGGCTTCACCAAAAGCAAAAATTGCAATAAACATCAGAAGGGGAGGAGTGATGGCCCCTATCAAGCTCAATATAAAAATATTTGATCTTTTAAGTTTTAAAAATTCCATTTCAATAAAAGTTAACATCAAATCACCAAAATTAATTATTATTAATCATCCTAGTAAAGAAGTCTTCCAGGTTCTCTTCGCACAAATTTACTTTTCTAACGTCAATTCCTGACTTAACAAACAGTGCATTGAATTTATCCCTTAGGGCTAAATTAGAGTGCAAACGAATTATTCCACCATTTGCATAAGTGAAATCCTTATTTTCGTTAAGTTCCAATTTTTCAAGAATCATGACTGCCAAATCAACGTCGGACACTTCAAATTCAACGAACTTATCCAGCTTATTGTGCAAATCACCCTTGGAAATCTCTTCGATTAAAACACCTTCATCCATGAACCCTATTACGTCTGCAATGTTTTCTATTTCACTTAGGATATGGCTTGAAATCAGAATCGTTATTCCAAACTCATGGGACAATCTTTTAAGCAATGCCCGGATTTCCTTAATCCCAAAGGGATCAAGGCCGTTTATAGGTTCATCCAAAATTAACAAATCCGGATTATGCATTATGGCGGCGGCGATTCCCAAACGCTGCTTCATGCCTAATGAGAAATCCTTGTATTTTTTGGATTTCGCATCTTCCAAATTGACCATTTCAAGAACAGATTTGATACAATAAGGATCGAAATCTCCCCTCAATTTTGAAACTATCTTCAAATTTTCATATGCGCTAAGATTCTCATAAAATCCTGGAGTCTCTATTATGGAGCCTACTTTGGAATAAACCTCTTTTGAATACTTTTTGGGGTTCTTTCCAAAAAGGAGAATTTCACCGCTGCTTGGATATGTAAGATTCAAGAGCATGCACATTGTTGTGGTCTTTCCAGCCCCATTCTTTCCCAAAAGGCCGTAAATCTTTCCTTTCTCAACATGCAGGTCTAGAGAATCTACAACCAAATCCTTTGAATATTTTTTTGATAAATTTCTTGTTTCAATTACATAATCAACCATAGTATCACTTAACAAATTAAATAACTTTCTAATAACAACTTATTAACATGCAACATATATTTTTAAAGATATGACTAGTATTGCAAAATCATTAAATAAAAAAAATTAAAAAAGAAAATAGAATGTTTAAAACATCCTATTTGTTCGCTTCCAGGTAAATGGATCCGTATACTCTTGAGAAAAATAGGCTAATATATGGAGATACCAATAATCCTTCAATAATTGTCATTATGGCAGATATGACTATTGCCTGATTAATCACCATAGCAACAACGCCTGATAGCAACATTAGGATTATGCTAACTGAAATCAGCACTATTGCAGAGATTAAGAATGTGAAAAGGATTATTCCTATATATTTGCCCCATCCAAGATTGGCAATCTTATCCAATACCTCTCTTAAATCGAACGCCTTTGTGAATTTATCTGCATCAATCATGTTTGCCATGGCCATAATAAGGAGGAAATTAAATATTATGAACAATATCGCTGCTAGAATGATTAGATATTCGCCATGTGATCCATTAATTAATATAACCCCCACAACGCATAAGACGATCGGAATGATATTGTAAGCCAGACTGACAATGAAATACTTTATTCCGTTTGCGAAAATATTCAATACGTCACCAAATCCGGGAAGCTCATTCTTTTTATCAATAGAGAATTTAATCACGTTATATTGATAACCCATTATGAAGAGGGTTATTATAAAGCTTATCACAGACAATGCCACAATGAGATAGATGTCATTAGCAGGAATCTGTGATAATTTCAAAGCTAAAGAATCGCCATTTGCAATAGTAACTTTTCTAAATGCGTTAACAGCTATTTGAGAAGTCGCAAATGAGATAACATTGATTATTGCAAACAGCATTCCAAAGCTTAAAATCTTTTTTACATCATTAAACGGATATTTCAATCCTTCACTAACGCAATCGGTTATACTTGCCACATTACCACCTAAATCTGCATTGAATATAATAATCCGATGGATCTTGAATTAAAAATGCTCAAGTAAGGTCCAACAATGAAAGTGATTATCAATGAATTTATTAATGACCCAAAGACAAATACTCCAGTCGCATTTATTCCCAAAGCAAATCCTGAAAGTCCGAATACGGCAAATATTGCAGCAATAATTGCTGTAACAACAGCTGCTATAACTACAGTTATTATTATTAAACCCAAATAGGTTGCAATGCATCTAAACCAACCGATTTCATCAATGACTTCCTTTATTTCGCCTATTGCAAATGCTTTGGAAAGTGAGCCATCATTATAGGCCATGTGACAGAGTGCCATTTGCTGCATTAAGCAGGCAACGATTCCCAATATGAAGGTAATGAAACCTCCGATTATAAGCAATGCAGTTGCCATTATTCCTCCAAGGAAACCTGCAGAAAATGCAAATATCAAAAAGATTAACGCCGGCACAATCAAATAAGCGACCTGTACTATTACAACTTTAACCCCGTCAACAAACATGTCAATCAAATCATCGAATTCAGGCAATGGATCCCTTCCATTGATTACTCCGTGAACTGCTGTGTCAATAACTCTATAATTGTATCCTGTGATTAAGAATACTGGAAGCAATAAGAAACTGAATAAGCAAATTACACCTAAAATCACTAATTTTTTCCAGTCCTTTGCTGAATATTCAAGTGCATCTTTATATATATCTAAAATCATTTTTTCAACTCCTAATAGTAATCATCATCGAAAATGAAAATATCTTCCATGACGAAATATTGTTCTCGATCTCCTTTAAATAACATTTTATTAAAAACCTGGGTTATTTCATAAGCTAAAAATAAAGAAGGATTATATCTCCCGTTTTCCAGTGCATTGATCGTTTGACGGGTGACTCCAACTTTATCCCCAAGTTCTTGTTGGCTCATTTTGAGCTCTTGTCTTAAATATTTAATCATGGTTCTCATAGTATTCCCACAAATTAAGTCATTTTTGCAAAAAGTATTTAAGTACTTCAAGTAATTTTGTCAAAATCTAATTACTTATGTTAATGTTACATTACATAGTATATAAACTTTACTATTTTTAATAAAATCATTTAAAATGTATAATATAATAAATATAACCATAAAAAAGCATTTAATTTAAATTAATAATAATATATTAATTTTTTTATGTTAAAAAGAATTTATTAATAGTTATATTAAATATAAAAAAATTTAATTAATATTTAATTAAAAAATTAAAAACAAAACATTTATATACTAGGTAAACCATCTTTAACATATGTAACATTTCTATAACAGATTATTGTTACAAAGAAGTTCCAAGCAGACACTTAAACTTATTCAATTATCGACCCATTTTTCCTCTAAAAAACCTCTGCTTGGGACTGATAACTATTTCTAAAAAAATAATAAAAAAAGGAAGTTATTTAACTGAGTAAATTACTAATCTGGTCTGTTGTAATAAGACCAAGAACTTTCATGTCTTCATTAACAACTGGAAGACAGGAAATGTCAAATTTACGCATTTTTCTTGCGATGTCTTCAATGGAATCATTAGCATGACAATATTTGACAGTTGTTGTCATGATGTCTTTCAGGTGATTTGAATTGGTCGCAATTGATTTGGATAAATCCCAACTTGTAACAATACCAATCAGTTTATAATCATCAGTTACAACAGGAATGTGTGTTACATGTTTATCCAGCATTAATTTAGCTGCATCTTTAACATCAGCATCCTCTTTAATTGTGGCGATTTCCTCCATCATTATGTCTTCAACAATGTTGTCTGATAGGAATTTTGAGAAAATGAAATTGAGCTGTCCTTTTTCAAGTAAAAACGCATCGTGACCGTAATTAGATTTGATTTCTGAAAATGATGTTTCAACATCATTAGCATTAAGGGCGGTCAAAATCTCTTTATTCTGTTCTGTTGGGTATAGCCAATCAGAATCAACAGAAATCACTTCTACTTTAGCTTCAACATCCTTAAACCCATCGCTTATTGAATTATTAACTGAAAGGTCAAACAAGTCAACGGCTTTTGTAATGTATAGATAGCTGTTTGCATCAAAACGTTTCACAAATGTTCTTCCCTGATGTCTTAGGTAGCTTTCGACTTGAAAATCGATTGTAAAGTCATAGCTGATTTCATCCTTATCCTGCAAGCCCCTTCCAAATTTGATGTCCATTGATTCATCACTTAGATAAGTAATGTGAGCAATCATGCGGGCTAGAGACAATCCGTTTTCGGGTTTCTTGCCAGTTTCATAATAATTTCCGCCGTTCCAGTTTGGATCAGAAAAGATTGCCTGGCGGCCTACAGCATTAAAAGCTATCTGCTGAGGGTAAGACATTGCCGAAGTTGCTATAGGAATTGCCTTTTTCATCATTTTAGGATATGAGACCATCCATTGCAGAACCTGCATTCCACCCATTGATCCGCCAATGACCGCAACTAGCTGGCTGATTTCAAATGAGTCAATGAGTTTCTTTTGAACATTTACCATGTCCTTAATGGTTATTACCGGAAAATCAAGGCCGTATTCCTTACCGGTTTCAGGATTGATTGAACTTGGACCGGTTGTTCCCTTACAACCTCCCAGCACATTAGAACATATGATAAAATACTTTTCACTGTCGATGGCTTTTCCAGGCCCGATTACAATTTCCCACCATCCGGGCTTTTTATCTCCTTTATGCCAACCTGCAGCGTGAGCATCTCCTGTTAATGCATGGCATATCAAAATAGCATTGGACTTTTCCTTGTTAAGCTCACCATAAGTTTCATAAGCAACAGTAACATTGTTTAGAGTTTCACCACTATCCAAACTAATCGGTTCATCGATATTAAGATATTTTGTCTCAACAATGCCAACAGATTCATCATTCATTTAAAACACCAATATTCAATTTTTCAATCGCAACTTTTGCAGCAGCTTGTTGTGCTTCCTTCTTATTCTTTCCTTTTCCAACACCCATTTCCTTTCCATTAATCAAAATGGATATTATGAATGTCTTGTCATGGGGAACACCATATTCGTGTATGGTTTCATAGGATATTTCCAGTTCTTCTGCATCAGCGTATTCCTTTATTGCGGATTTATAGTCTCTAAAGAATACCCTTTCTTCATCAATATATTTGAAAACATGTCGGGATATAAATTCTTTTGCGAAATCAATACCCTGATCAAGGAATATTGCCCCTAAAAATGATTCGAATACATCCGCAGTGATGGATATTATCTCATTTCTTGTCAGGTTTGACTCATCAGCGTATAATCTGATATATTCATTCAAGCCCAATTCATGAGAATAATAAATCAATGCGTTTTGACACACATAATTGGACCGAAGCTTGGTTAAGCTTCCCTCCTCATATTGAGGGTATTTTTTGTAGAGATACTCGGATACAATCAAACTCAAAATGGAATCTCCTAAAAATTCCAATCTTTCATAATTATAATCCAAATGATATTCTGTACTATATGAGCCGTGTGTAAATGCAATCTCATACAAATGTTCATTTTCAGTTTCAATCCCAAATTTTTCAAATAGATTCATATAAAAGCCCAAACTTAATCGATATAATATTAATTATGAAATTTGACTTATATATATTATTTTATTATATAACTATAGTTATAAATATTACTTTTCAAATGCTCTTTCTCTTTTTTTATATATCTTCCAGATTAAATTAATAGCAAAAAGGATTTGGTAACATGATATTGAATTGGCAAGAAGAAATTACAAAAATTGATCCAGATATAAAATTTAGGGCACAGGGTGGATGGCTGAAAACCATTGATGAACTAGACAAAAGCGTCAGGAACGGATATTCACTTGTTGGAGACTTTGTTCAAGCGGGAAACTTTGAAGCTGAATACAGCGAAGGAATATATCTGGATTGCAACAAAGAAGGAACAAAAAGAAAGCCACAGCAAGATTATAGGTTGTTCCGTTTTAGAGACGGTAAAATAAGACTATTGGATATGGTAATCGATGCCAACCAAGGCTGGGCAGTTGACTTATGGGAAGCCGTCGAAGACGAACTATAAAAAATTAATTAGAGATATTATCCCTAATTTTAAAACAACTCTATTCAATATGGCAGAACTCGCAGCAATCACATGTAGGCTCAAAGTAATTGTCATCAGGCACTACAATAGCCTTTTGTGCAAATAGAGTAATGTTAAATTTTGGTTCGTATTCAACACTGACCTCCTTAGTCATTGGAGACAATCCCCTATAATAGACAGGTCGATACCCAGTTTGTGAAATATTAAAATAGAACTTTTCGCCTGTTGCAAACTTGGAAAAATATTTTTCTAAATCCAATGCCTGTTTTGGAGTAATTGAAAATGTGAATCCCATTGTATCATCACTTCTTTGCCTGATTCCTGCATTGGAAATATCAACAGCCAATATGTCATCTTTTCCTCTTACAAAAACTACGCAATTTTCTAAATTAACATCATTTTCTTGAGCAATATCTTTTAGTTCACTCATGCCAACACCTCAATTCAGCAATGTTTAACCTAATATAATCTCAATTATTATATAAATATATCTAAAAATAGTTCATAAAATATACACTGAATGAAAAGTAACTTGAAAAATAGATTTTGAGTGAAGATTAATTAAATAATCTTCAAAATTACCAACTTACACTAATCTTTGCCTAGTAGTTGGTTTTTTATTTTGCCAGCTGTACCTTCTTAATTTTTTGGATTTACCGAATCCACAAGAAGCACAGACTTTTTTACGTATGTGATAAGTGTTTCTACCACATCTTCTACATCTGATATGGGTCTTTTTATTCTTTTTACCCATTGATGGAGTTCCCTTTGACATCGATACACCTCCCTAACTTCTCGTTGAAAATATAATCTAGAAATAATAATTATGGTGAAATATAAACAATATTGTCCCCTCTAATGAGTACAACACCGAGTCTTCTAGTTACTTCTCCATCTTGTAACTCTTCTGCATCATTAAGAACTAAGTTCATGTGTAAATCAAAGCTCTTAAGTATACCTCTAAATTCACGATCTCCTTTGAGTTTTATTAAAACTGGAGAATCCACAGATTTTCCTAATGCGTCAAGTGGTCTTTGAACATTTTGTCCGCTCATTATATCACCTTATATTATCAAAATTTTAGTTTTTTAATCTGAATTGAGTAAAAATAATACTCATAGACATAATATAATCAAGTTAAGATAAGACAAAACCTAATTAAAACTAATACTAATAATTATAACTTACCTACTATATAAATGTTACCTTATTTTAGGCTAAAATAATGAAAAAATAATGTCAATACTAAATAATTAGTGCAACCACTATTTAAATTATTTTTCAAATGCTCTCAGACATCCCTTAAATAGAAACCCCAACATAAATAGCCACACCAACCATCACGGGCCATCATATGAAATTCGATGAAGAAAAGTATACAAGCCTCATAATGTACATCCTGGCCAAATGCTATGGCAAGCCGAATATAGGAAAGACCGTGCTTTGTACAGTGATGTATTTCATTGATTTTGACTATTACGAACTCTACGGGACTTACCTTACAAATGAGACATACATCAAATCAAAAAGAGGCATAAAGCCAAAACACTTCAGAAAGATTACGCAAGATCTAATAGACAGAAACAAGCTGTTCATGCGAAAAGAGCCCTATTATAATCGAATCCTTCACAGATACTATCTAACCATCCTCCCCAACCTAAAATTCACAGCCCAAGAGCTTCTTGTTATTGACTCCTGCATTGAAAAACTATGCGACAGCAATGCAACCACAATAACGAAATACGCCTGCGGCGACAAGCCTCTTCTTAAAGCAGGATTAGGGGAAGAAATCAACTACAATGATGTTTTCCTAAGAGATGAAATATACTCCATTAACAAATAGATTTATTAATTTTGAATAAAATAATATTATTCATTAAAAATACTATGGGGTAAACATGGCAATAAAAGTTAAAAAAAGAAATTTCCTGAAAAAAAAGAAAATTAAAGAGATAAAAGCACAATTAGGAGAATATGAAGGTTTGCTTCAAGGAAAAAAGAATGTTGAAATACTCGAAGCGGAACCTAATTCATTCATCTTGGTGGATGGCGAACCATACATCATAATTATTGACGACAAACCATTCCCAACCCTAAAAGCGGCTCTTGCCAATGAAATTGATGGTAAAAAAGTAACTGTCGACATGGGCGCAATCAGATTTGTAAGCAACGGCGCTGACATAATGAGTCCTGGAATTGTAGATGCCTCCGAAGGCGTTGAACCTGGAGACATCGTATTGATTATAGATGAAACTCATGGAAAACCGCTGGCAATCGGTGTAAGCTTAATCAGCGGTGAGGAAATGGTTGCAAACGATTCCGGAAAAGCCGTTGAAACAAAACACTATGTCGGCGACGACATCTGGAACTTTGAACTATGAGGCGATTATATGGCAGAACTGAGATACAGAGCCGGAAAAGTCAAAGACCCCCAAGTCCATAAAATTGGAATTATAGCTTTAGGTTCCCATCTTGAAAACCATGGCCCCGCACTTCCAATTGACACCGATGCGAAAATCGGAGCCCACATCGCATTTCAGGCATCCCTTCTAACCGGAGCCAAATTTTTGGGAATAATCTTTCCCGCCTATGAACTGGATACAATTGACCATGGAGTTCATGTTTCCCTTGATGTGCTGAAAGAAAATGTCATCAACACCCTTAACTCTGCAAAGAAATTCCTGGATATCGAAAAAGTCGTTATAGTAAATGCTCACGGTGGAAACATACCGCTAATGGCCGAGATGTGGGACATTGAAGATAAAACCGATTTGGCAATAGTTTTCAACAATAAAGTAATCTCATCAGAAGGCCCTCATGGAGGAAGCGGCGAGCTGTCCATGGCCAAGGTCCTCGGAATCATTAATGAAGATGAAATAGTCAATCAGGCAAATGTCAATGAATATGAAGAAGTTGGCCTGCATGGATTTACCCAAGCCCGCAGAGATGACCCGAACATTGAGGAAGGCGCAATAGACATTGAAGAAAACGGCGTTTATGTAGACGAAGACTATGGAAACAGATTGTTTAGTTTAGCCATCAACTCAGTGATATTTGACATTGAAAAATTATTGGATTTTTAAAAAAAAAAGAGAAAGGATAAATAAGATTATCCTGTTGTAGTTTCTACATCTGGATTAGAATCATCCGGAGTGTCTGGATTATTATTTCGATTACTGTTCGAATGACTATTCGAATCATCAGTCGTAGTCTCTACATCTGAATCGTCAGTCTGAGGATTGTTATTGTTTGAATGTGAATTACTGTGAGAATTGCTAGAGCCGGAATTGTCATTGGTATCGTTAGGATTTATAATATCCGAAAGGTTGTCCAGAATTCCATCATCAGTATCATTAGAAATTGATATTGGTCCAGTCATAGCTCCAAAAACGCTAGCCAGACAAAAAGCAATGCAAGCCACTATGAATATTACCAAAACTGTAGCGGATCTACTTGACAATATAAACACCTTCTAAAATTTACTAACAATAATATATTTGATTAGATATATAAAGATATTGATACAATGAAAACTATTAAAGAACCTGTCCAAAGTGAAATTAACGTGAAAAAATCACAATTCATATGTTCACTATATCCGACAAGAACAAAAGCCGAATCAAAGGAAATCATCCAAAAGTTAAACCAGCAGTACAGCGACGCCACCCACAACTGCACCGCATACATCGCAAGTGACGGGGAAGGCTTTGATGATGACGGCGAACCTGGAGGAACTGCCGGAAAACCGATGATCAATGTCTTAAGGAAAAATGAACTTCACAATGTAACAGCCATCGTCACAAGATACTTCGGCGGAATCAAACTTGGCGCTGGAGGATTGGTTCGAGCATATTCAAAGTCCGTTATGGAAGCTATCGGCGAGGCTGAAATACTTGAAATAGAAGAGTATGAGGTTTATGAAATAATATTTGAATATTCTGATATTAAATTAGCGGACAGTGAAGTCAGAAACAATAATCTGGAGGTCATTGACAAACAGTACTCTGATAAGGTCATCTATGAAATCGTATCAAAAGATGGTAGAGACATTTTGAAAATATTTGAAAAATACTCCGGAAAAATAAATACTAGTTTTAAAAATAAGCAGTTTTTGGAAAAAAAATAAAAAAAAAAATGAAGAAACTTATTGTTCTTCAAAGTTTGCTGCAGGTACACCGCACACAGGGCAGGTGTAGTCTTCAGGTAATTCGTCTTCTTCGAGAACAAATCCGCATACTTTACAGACGTAAGCCATTGAGAACACCTATTCCACTTTTTCAAACATGTCAGCGGTAGCGCCGCACATAGGACATTTGTAGTCTTCAGGTAATTCATCAAATTCTTCGGTTACATAACCGCAAAGTTTACATTTAAATTTTGCCATAATAACAATCTCCTTAAATCTACATTAAATGTATATTTATCTTAATAATATTTTATCCAATTGTAATATATAAAATTATTTAAATTTTTTCAAACATTGATTTTGGCATGCGACATTTAGGGCATTTGAAAGAGGCAGGCAAATCCTCAAATTTAGTTCCCTTAGGAATGTTCAAACCTTCCTCAATGCTATCCTCATCAAAAACATATCCACATATCTTACATTTATAAATAGCCATAAAATAATCTCCTTAATATCTAATAAATAATCAATATATAAAATTTTAGTCTATGCTAATCAGAATCTGTTTGGAACTTTTAAGTGGTCTGGAAGCGGTTTGATACGAGCCGGTGTTCCGATAGCCAAATAAAACGGCGGAACAGAGTGTATTACAATAGCTCCAGCAGCGACGATAGAACCTTCCCCAATTTCGACATTTGATAGAAAAGTGGTGTTGCCTCCAATAGAAGCTCCACGCCTAATTTTAGGTCCTTGAAGTTCATAATTAATCCTCACAGGGTATTTATCATTAGTAAAACAAGCACAAGGTCCGATAAATACATTATCCTCAATTACAGAATTGGTTGGAATGTATACGTTGGACTGGATGCTGACATCATTTCCAATAATCACGTCCCCCTCAATGACAGTGTTGGTTCCGATTAACACATCATCACCAATATTGGTGTTTTCACGAATGACAACATTGTGTCCTGTTCTGAAATTGTCTCCAATGACCACATCATTATAGATAATTGAATTTGACCTTATTGTGTAATTATTACCAATGACTGGTGGTTTTGAATTTGGAGCATACTCAACACCGAACTGAATATTCTGGTCTTTTGGAAATTCCAATTCCGGTTTGGACATGTCAGGCTTTATAGATTCCCTTTCAATGATAGGCTTCTCATAGATAATCTCCTCAAGATCTTCCATTTGAGGCTGCCTATAGATATTTTCCTGTCTTTGATAGCTAGGAGACTCTTGATAAACTGGTCTAGGAGGTTTGGCATATAATCTATCATCCCTACCTTGAACTGGACGAGGTTGTGTTTGTTCACGAGCTGGATAACGATTCTCCTTGAGTTGTTCGTAAGGCCTTTCTTTACTTCTTGCTTGCCTCTCATCAAGAGTTTGTGAAAATCTAACCATGATATCAAACCTTTTTGTTAAGTAAAATTAATCTATTAATGAATTAATTTATGTTTTTAATTAGTATATATACTAAATGGTTTATTTTATAGCATTATTGTGAAAAATTAAAAAATAATAAAACTATGATGTCACAATTAGAATTAACATGATGGACATATTCAATAAAAAAAAGGTTTCATGAATTGAATGGGTTGGAACCCATTCATTTTATATAAATATCTTATCCCATGACAAACATGGTTTTAAACATCAATGATGTCTGTTTAATATTATGAATTTAATCATATTTAAATCCTTTTATTCCTTTTATCTTAAATTTGTTTATTTTCATCTAAAAACAATATTACAAGGTCATTACAATTTTATTTAATGAAATACTGACCATATTAAATATTATAGACCATATAAAGATATATTCTAAATGTTGGAAAAACTTCTATAAATATCTTATCGTGTTAATTATGAACTATGAATTAACGGTGATAAACATGATGGAAGATATTTGTGTAGCAATTGCCTATTGTGTAATTGCTGCACATTATATCCACCTAGCTATAGGTTAAATAGCATGGTTGTGTGAAAAACCTAGTTTAGTAGTTTAAATGAATGATATTGACAATGTTAATTGACTAGTTTTCTCTCAACATTTATAGTTTGGAACACAACTATTAATTGTTAAATCCAAAAACTTCGAAAATAACTATTAAAAAAAAGAAATGGAATTAAATCCCCTTAAAAGAAGGATTTAATCCAGTCAAACAAGGAATCCAATGAAAAGTCGCCACTGGTGGCATTATCCATGAAATCGCTTACCTGACTTTGATAATTGCTTACATCATCCTGTACGTTTTGAACTTGTTGAATACTGTCAGCCAAGTTTTCAATATCGCTGTTTGTAATGTTGATGTTGTTGGTTTGAACATAATTGTTAATGATGTTTACGATTGTTGAGTGATCTGTAACATTATCGTTTGAGACTTCTTCTTTTACATCATCGACCAATTTTGACAAATCATCTGCAGATACATTGGAATTGTTGATTATCTCAGCTTCTGTATAAATTTCATCGTTTGCAGCTTGTTTTACGCTGTCTGGAATTTCAACATCAGTTACCTCTTCATATGAATTCATTATGCCTGCTAAAGCGGATTCCCCACTGGCAGACACAGGGCTTGTCACATAGACATGGCCACTAGTAATTCCGGCGGATTTCAAAGCGGATATGTACATATCGCCAGTGATTACTGTAATCTTTGACTTGTCAACGCTTACCTGAAGATTGTCATTGTCATTTAGATCCACAAGTGCTGATGACAATATCTGGTTTGAATTATAGGTCCTTCCTGTTATGGAACTTGAAACCTTGTTAACCTGATCGGCAGTGATTATTTTTGAACCTACATTGTCGACATCATAGTTTGTTTGACTTTCAAAGAATGAATCGACATTTGATTTATAGTTTGAATTTGCATAGGTTGTCTCACCATAAGTTATTACAACATTGGAATCAGTTGAAAATCCTACTGGGATTAGCATGCCCACAAGGATTAAAGCTAATATTGCTATAGTAATCTTACGCATTTTTATCACCTCTTTTTGAATTCCTATTTTAAATTAGCAGAAGTAGTATATAAATGTATAGTTTTTTGAAAAATATCAATGAAAATTTAAATATAAAAAAATCTGTAAAAAATATACAAAGCAATAACCAAATATTTTAAAAAAATGTTCATTTGTTCGAAAAATTGAAATTAAAAAAAGGACTTAATATAATTTAGATATTTCAAAAGGAAAACATTCCAAGAATTCAAATTGAGGAGAAATCATGAACAGCAATATAGCAAAAGAAATGAACTTTAAATTACCGCCAATCGTCTTGATTAAATCAAATATAAAACCCGAAAATGCAGTGGGGCCTAAAAAAGGTAAAGGCGGATGCGTGATGAGTTTTGTTGCACAAACCATAGCCAAGCGAAAGGTCACATGTTTCGGAAAGGAAAACATTACCTGCGGAGGGATTGCCTCAGCTTTCGGTTGGGGAAGCGGACTTGCAGATGAGGATGCTATTGACTTTCAAGCGACATTCCTCTCCTGCGGTGTTGAATCTGCACCAGACAAGGACAGCTACAAAAGGAGACTTGAAAAGATGAACCGCCACACAAGCGAAATGTTTGTTGAAGGCGAAAGGATTTTTGCAGACTTTGAAACAGCAAAAACAAACATTAAAAATAGGCCCATCTATGACAGCGAGAATTATGTAATCTTTAAAGGTCTTGAAGATTTAGATGAAGGAGAAATTCCGAAATCCGTTATATTTACTGTCAATCCCATTGAGCTGACCGCATTGATACAGCTGAACTCCTCATTCAGGGTTAAGGATTCATATATCCTGACTCCTCAGGCGTCAGCCTGTCAGGCAATCGGCAATTTTGTCTTTAAGGAGGATGAAAGTGAGGACCCAAAGCCTATATTAAGTCCAATTGATTTTGCAGGGCGAAGCAAGATGAAACACTTCATACCAAATGATTATCTCATATTATCCATGCCCTGGAAGTTATTTTTGAAATTAGAGGAAATTTCTCAAAAAAGCGTTCTTCAAACTGAACTGTTTAAAAAATTCAAAACACAATGAAATGTCAAAAAAATATTATAGTAAAACCGACAAACATTAACTAAAGGTGAAAATTTGCGAAAGAAAACTAAAATAATACTGATTGTGGTTATTCTGTTGATATTTGCCGGCTTATTTTACTATGAAGAACATAGGTTATTGCCTACAAGCAGCCACATCCTTGCAGATAATGAATACGGAACCGTTGAAAAAGACGTATACGGCAATGCAAGCTCAAATACCACAATAGCTTTGATTACTGGAATCCATCCAAGGGAAACATTGTCTATTGATCCTGAAATTCAGGCCGCAAAGGAATGGGCGGCTGAACATCCTGACATGAAAATAATTAACTATAAGGTTACGGTAACAAAAGACCCTGATGATTACAAAAAAGGAAGGGCAAATGGGGAAAGTCTCGTTCACAACTTCGTAAATCCGGACATCATGTCCTCAGACATCGACTGCGTAATCATAAGCCATTCCCATATCGCAGGTTACGGTGAAGGATTCTATTTGGCAACACCTGAAATGGACAATGCATCAGTTGAAATAGCTGAAAAAATCGACAATGCAAGTGATTTCAATTATTATCACACTACCGGGAACGAAACATACAAATCAACCTCAGCAGTGCTCGTGTCCAGGCCGCTAGCGCAGGCCGGCTATCCAACATTCGTATATGAGATTCCGGAAGACATTACCGAGTGGGATTCAACCGGCAAAACAAAAGAACTGTTTGATTTGTTTGTGAGATTCATCTAAATTTCATCATCCCCTTTTTTCAATTATTTCATGCATAATCATATGACTTTTTAATTGAAAATATCCTTGATTAAAGTAATGGATATTAAAAAAAATATCTAAATCATCACATCAAATTAGAATATACTAAAAAGTATGGAGAACATCCTATAAAACAAACTGTAATAGATATATGGAAATAAAATATTTAACTATTCTTTTCAAAAATATCAACTATTAAATACGATTATAAACATAATTTTAATTAATTTAAAAAGGGATGTTTTTTATGTTAACTATCAATCAATGTTATATAGATTTTGTAGATAAAATCTTGAAGCAAGGAAAAGAAACTTATAAAGACTCAAATCATCATTTGGTTGAAAGTCTAGGTAATTTTTATATAATTGATGACCCATTCAACCTAAAATTCAGAGCCAAATATCAACACTATACACCTGAAATGTTGTTGAATGACATCAAATCCGGAAAATTCGACATGGAAGCATGTCCCATTAAAAGTGATGCATTATACGAATATGTAAAATCAGCCGAAAATCCGGATGACCAAGGTTTTGTATACACCTATCCAAATCGTATCTATGCACACTTCGATATTGATCAATTCAACACAATGAAAGAAAGAATTTTGACTGCAACCGGCTCAAACAGGGCAGTGGCAGTTACAATTGACCCTCAATTAGATTCTGACAGGGAAGACATACCTTGCCTTCAATTTCTGCAATGCCTCGTGCGTGAAAATGAACTGACAATACACTGCATATTCAGAAGCAATGATATTTTCGGTGCATTCTACTCAAACATGTTCTTCATCGCATACCTTGGCTTGAAAATGAAAGAAGAAGTTAACAAGGAGATTGTCGGTGAAAAATTAAACTTTGGTGGAGTCCACTACCACTCAACCTCAGGCCATATATATAACACTGATTTAAGAGCAGCCCGTAAATTAATTAAAGCAAACAAATAAGGTTTTATAACCTTATTTTTTTACTGTTATTGTTTTTGTGATTTTTGCATTTCCATAAGTTGCAGTTAATGCATATTTACCAATAGCAGAATTGACTTTTATCTTGTATGTAGCTATTCCCTTTGAATTTGTCTTTGCACTGTAGGTTTTTCCTTTGAATTTGACCTTAACTACTTTTGATTTTAAAATAGATCCTTTGGAATTTAGCAACTTTACAGTGTATGAAAATGTTTTAGACCTCTTAACAGTTTTATCTGACATGACCAAAGTAGGCTTAACGACTACCTTATTTGAAACCTTGAATCCTTTGTATGTGGCCGTTATCGTATATGTATTTGGAGCTAGATTTATTGTCAGATAGACATAACCACTATCGTCCGTGTACTTGTAATAATTTTTGCCATTTAGGTTAATTACCACCTTAACACCTTTTGCAATGTTTCCATTATCGTCATATGCCCTGACCTTATAGGTGGTTCCGGCACCATAATACATTGTAATGTCTTTATTTGAATTTAACCTATCAACTACAGTGATATCCTGGCTTTTGACATCACCAGTGACATTATTCACAACATAAATCGTATATAAACCTGATGCCAAATTGACATTGAAATTAATTCTGCCTTCCGAATCGGTGTTTAAATCATATGCTGTGGAATCAACAATGACGCTTGCGTCCTTATTTTTTAATGGAATTCCATTATGGTCATATAATGTAGCCTGATAATTGGAGTTTAAAGTGTATTTGGTAACTTCAGGCAGGCTTATGGTGGATTTGACGGTTATTGTTCTAACCAAATCCAAATAATGGTTGGTATCATAATTTAATCCTACAGTAACATTATATATTCCAATATTCAAATTCAAATCAATGCTGGCTATTCCTTTAGAATCTGTTTTTTCAACATAATTTTTATTGTTGACATTGAATCTGATTTCCTTGCCGCCTACAGGATTTGAAGAACTGTCAATTAATGCTACCCTATAGTTAATTGCATCCGTATAATATGAAACAAGATTTTCAGCATTTAAGTATACGCTTTTTACGGTTGCATTCAGTGATGATGAGCTTGAGACATAACCGTTTGCATTGAATGTGGCTTTGACCACATTGCCTGTAGGGTTTTTAAAGAGGTAATTTATCTTGGCCACACCATTTTTAACATTGGATTTAACATTTTTTCCTTCCACATTAAATATAACTACACCACTCTCGACAAGATTTCCATAGCTATCCCTAACTGTTGCGGTTATTTCAGCAGGATTCACTGGATCTGATACATCTAAGCTTAAAGAGGTGTTGATTTTATCAAAGATTGTGAATGCCTTAATGCATGCAACTTGGGAATCATATGTATGATTCGGATATTCCCAAACCAGCTCATATAAATCCGCCCAATTCTTGCCGTCGTAACTAATAAATGAAATATCTTCCCTGTAGGTTTCCTCGTTAAGTGAAATTGATTCTGAAATAGGAACCCCTGCATCCCCATCGACAGTTATCTTGAATACTACTTCAAATACATCCCCTTCTTTAAGGGTGATGAGTTCGCCTAAACCAATTGTTGAATAGCTGCCTGGTGATTTTCCGGATTTTGTAAGCTTTAATGCATTATTAACATAAACTGATAAGACCCATGATGTGTCTTTTGCGAAATATGTTGATACTGCCGCCAGATATTCGTCAGAAGTTGCAGTAAATTTATTCTTATACCAAACAGTGCTGGTGGTATTGTAGAAGAAATCTGTCCTTCCCTGAACATCATACTGGTAATTCTTATCATATTTAATTGAATCATTTAAAATAAATGCATATGAACAGTATTTTCCAGGTTCTGCAAATCCAGTATCATAATAAGATATATACCAATATCCTCCGTCACCGGAACCTACCCCATGACTATTCTTGATAATCCATGCCCCATCACCATCAGGCATTACTGTAGAATTGCCTTTAGTGTAAGCGAAATTGCTTCTTGAGTAATTGTCATCCCAACCAACTATGGCTACAGAGTGATCAGCATCGGGAGTGCCATCATAATATCTATTATTGCCTTTTACATGAACTCCAGTCCACTTAATGCTTGCTGATACAGCACCATAATCCATTATTGCTTTTTTAATTGCATTATTGTCTGTTAAATTGTCCCTTTTGAAAAATACAATATTTTGAACATGAATAAAACTGGTTAACAGAGGAGACAACCTGGATTTAGGATTATACGGGTTATCAGTTTCGTTTACAGGACCTAACCAACCGGTCAAATATCCTATAGCCATCCTGTCATATCCTCCAGTATTGGTTTCCATTGCCCATCCGTAAGAGGAATACATGGATATCAAATTTTTCATATTCTCTTCAGATAAATCGTAAGTTGTATTCATAGCTTTTAAAATAGCTGATTCGAGTGCTGCAATAGAAGAAAATGCCCAGCAGTTTCCTCCACTGCCCTGATCTTTAACAGGAGACACCTGACCAAGATCCCTTAAATCATACTTATCAGGAAGGGTTCCGTTAAAAGAAGGATTGTATTTAATGAGGATGTATTGGTCATTTTCAAAGGTAATGTTCAATTCATCAGATGAATATGCATCATTGTTTACAAATGAATTGTTCAGTGCACTGTCATAAAGGGAGTCATAAAAGAAATCGCTGATAACAGAATAGACTGCGCCTCCAACAGTTGCGGTATTGTTGATGAACCTGTTGTCGCATATTCTAAATATCTCGACACCTTCCGCATATAATGCTCCTCCATTTTCTGCAGAATTATTCACCAATGTTGAGTTGAATATGTAAAATGTGTCATATAGGCTGTATACTGAACCGCCGTAGTATTTTGCCTTATTGTTTCTAGATATGAAATTAGTTAAATTAAGTTGTGAACTAAGTGAAGTTATTGCTCCTCCGAATGATGCTGAACAATTGCTTATCTCTACGCCATTTGTCTTCAAGACTGAATTTAGCAGGAAAATTGCGCCTCCGCCATCAAACCCTTTAGAGTTATCATTTATAAATTTAGAGTCATAAATTTCCATATGAGCATTATCTTCACAGCTAATGGCTCCTCCGTAATTATTTGCATTACAATTGATGAATTGTGAATCTTTAATGTATAAATAACACTCATTTATATTAATGGCACCGCCGCTATTTCCCGAATTGTCTGTGAAAGTGCAGTTATTGAAATTGTTTATGGACTTCTTAATAGCAGTAATCATGCTTAATGATGAAGATGAAAAACCTTTAAATATCGCATTGTTTGCCGTCAGATTATATCCGTTGTTTTTGATTCCAGTGTAAAGTAGAGTGACATTATTTAATGTAAATGTCCCTTTTAATTGGAATCCTACTGTAGGATATGTAATGATTGTATTTTCAGGATCACTCCCTATGATAGTCACGTTATTAACATAACTGACCCTATCCAATACATACCTTCCGTTGGCTAGGTGAATAATAGAGTCACCCTTAATTCTCCCGGACGTTAATGTCTTGTAAGGATTTTCCTGAGAGCCGTCTCCTGAATCATTTTCAACACTTGCATCAAAGTAGTAATCATGAGAGGTGGTATCCCCTCCCACAATAACCGTATCATTATCCATTGCAAAGCTTGTCGGGATTACAATAAACAAGCATAATATTGAAAACAATGCGAATATCTTAATTTTATTCAACAACATTCCTCCACTTAACAATTTAAACACATGTTTTTGGTTAAATTGTATAGAATATTGTTATTTCTAATTTTTATAATATAAATAATGTTTGAAAAAATACAAAAAAAGATAAGTTAATTAATGAAGTTAACCTGTTCTTCATTAATTAATAAATAGTTAATCAAGTCAGCAGAATCCAAATTCTCATTATTTAAGCTAACTGCAGTAATCTGAGAGTTATTATAAGTCCTGTAATATAACACTGCCTTATTGGTGTTGTAACAGGAAGTGTAGATTGTATATTCATATAAGTTAGGATCTGAAATGAATGTGCATCCGTTTTGCTGTTCAACAGAGCCTAGAATATGGAAAAATTGGCTGACACTGCTTGCCTCATCATCTCCGGAATATGAATTTGCACGGGTAAAGGCGACCTTTGCAAATCTTGAAGCAGAAGACAAATCACCAGGAAGGCCTATACCTCCCATTCCCCTTGAATACTCATCCAAATCTATATCTCCTCCAAATGTATTTTCAGGGTTCTTATTTGATAGATTTCTATAGTTGTTTAAATAAAATAGCTGCTTATCGAATGGAGGGTTGTTTGTTAAAACGCCGACAGGATTATCATAGACTTTCAAACCATCTTCAAGAGGTTCAACCACAATCGATTCATTCTCATCAGATATCATCCAATGAAGAGGAGATAACGGAAGCTCATCAGCGAAGTTGATGTCCACAAGATTAATCTCTGAGATAAGTTCGCGTGCCTCAGCCACATTTGCTGCCTTTCCAAGCAAATACGGTATGAACTCAAAGGGAGTCACATTGACCATTCCTTCCTCAAATTCCTTGTAAACAGCATTTCCTGCAAAATTTAACCCTGCAATAGCCAATCCCTTTTCATTGCATGCGTCATAGTATAAAGGATATGAATCAATGCCTGCCGCTATTCCGATTATGGCATAGTGGGATTCGATGGAATCTATTTTTCTAAAGTCAAACTTATAATTTCTTGGAGTAATTGTTACCCTTTCGTTGTATGAAATCTCATAGTCAAAATTACGGCCAAAATAATGGCCATCTGTTATATAATTGCTTGCAGTGCACATTTTATCACATCATAAATAATTTGAATAAACTAAAGCCCTTCTTTTAATATTTGCAAAATCATCATCAATTAACAATTCACCATCCCTAAATACAGTTTGTAGACAATCTTCACCTTCATCATCAATCGAAACTGTTTTAAATGAATTATTTTGATTAATTAATTTAAATCTGCCAGTTTTTGATTTTTTGCTTGAATCAAGAGGGTTTTTAAATATATCATGCCATTTTCCATCCCTCAGTTGGGCGGAACATTTAAATGCATTTCTTTGAGTATCACGATTTACTGCGGTGTGGAGGCCTCCACCCATACCGAATATAATATTTTCAGCGGCCCAGCCATTTGATTTCATCGCAAATAGGATATCCCTTATCTTTTGATAATTAAGACCGTCACCCCATAAAAGACCAATATTCAAGTCAAATACATTATATCCTTTTGAAGTTAAATGGGATCCAAAACCATCAGATAGTAAATTCAGACAATCAATTGTTGTTGATACCGGATCTCCACTATCTGGCCTGAATACAACCTTATTTGTCTCTCCATCCAAGAAATTCAAAATAGCTTCATTCAACTCGCTTCCTGATTTTCCAGCCTCTTGCAAGAAATTCCTGTAGTTGTATGAATCAATAACCAAAGACAGCACTCCATCTTTGGCCTTTTCGATGACATTTAGAATTTGGGATAGTTCCCCGTCAGGACCCAATGAAGTCATTACGCTATGTTCTGTAGCCTGGACAGAAAAACCATATAATTGAGAGTCATTATAGTAGTTTTCAGGTATTGAAAGGGAAGGAATTGTGTCAGTTCCTGAAAAACTAAGCAAATGCGCCGAACCGGACAGCATTGCGGATTCTGTTGAAGATGCTCCCCTATATCCAAAATCATGCAACATGAAATCCAGGTTATCCTTGCTGGAGCCTGTCACCTCCAGATAGAAATTTGCGAGTTTTCTAACTTCAGCGGAAAGAGTTGCAACAGTTGACGGATACCAGACCTGCAAAAGCAATGGTTCAAGGTAATTTGGAAGCCAATATGATTTCTTGTCAGTATTTTCAACAGTCATCAACGCATTGCTTACATCAACAGGAGTCCCTTCAGCCACTGCCTTAATTTCGATTGGAAGCTTACCACAGTGTTTGTCTAAAATATACTCCCATCCTTCCTTGTTGAATATGCCTTCGCCAATGTGAGATGAGATTATCTTATCTGCCTCATCAATTTTCTCCTGACTGACGACTTGGCCTTCCAGGTACTTTTTGATAATATATTGAAGTCCATAAAAAATAGTTTTATTAAATTCGGCACCCACTCTGCTTTCAAGATACGAATAGATTTTTTCTGTGCCCTTTGGATAGAAATAGTGATGAGTTACCTTGTAACTATCGGTTAATAAACAAATATTATTTTCAATCATAATATCCCTTACTGATATGTTAGTAAGATGATATTAATATAAATTATCAAAAAAAGAAAAGAAAATGAAAAAAAAATTAGATATAACTTTCATCCTTTTTTCTAAAGTGGGCTTGTGGGTGATCGCATAACGGACATACTTCAGGAGCATCGGTTCCATAATGGATGTATCCACAGTTATTGCATTTCCATGCAATTTCCTCATCTTTCTTAAATACTTTACCTGCTTTAATTTTAGCGGATAATGCATTGTATCTGTCTTCGTGTGCTTTTTCAGTAGCGCCGGCTGCATCGAATAGTTCTGCTATGTCATCGAATCCTTCTTCACGTGCAACTTCAGCAAATTCTTTGTACATGGAAGTCCATTCTTCATGTTCGCCTGCAGCAGCATCTGCAAGATTGGTTTCAGTGTCAGGTACTTTCCCATCGTGCAATAATTTAAACCAAATTTTAGCATGCTCCTTTTCATTGTCAGATGATTCCTGGAAAATGTCTTTTATTTCCACATAACCATCTTTTTTAGCTTGAGATGCATAAAATTCATATTTTACACGTGCTTGAGATTCGCCTGCAAGTGCAGCCATCAAGTTTTGTTCAGTTTTTGAGCCTTTTAAATCTGTCATTTAAATCAACCTCTAAATTATGATTTAAATTAATTGAGTATATAAACATTTGGTGAAAGTTTGGTAACTAGGAATTAAAAAAAAAGGAATGAAAAAGAGTAAAATTATTTATAATTTTGTGCTCTTTCTTCAAAGTGTGCTTTTGGAAGTCCGCATACAGGACATTTTTCAGGTGCGTTAGGTCCTGAGAAAACAAATCCGCAGTTTTCACATTTCCATTCAATGTCTGCTTCTTTGTTAAATACCTTGTCAGCTTCGACATTAGCTAGTAAGGTTCTGTATCTTTCTTCGTGTTCTTTTTCTATTGCACCTACTTTTTCAAATAAGAAAGCAATCATTGGGAAACCTTCTTCTTTAGCAGTTTCAGCGAATTCTTTGTACATTGAAGTCCATTCTTCATTTTCGCCGTCAGCTGCAGCATTAAGGTTAGCTATTGTATCTGGAATTTCTTCATCATGCAACAATTTAAACCAGATTTTAGCATGTTCCCTTTCGTTTTTAGAAGTTTCCATGAATATGTCATGGATTTGAACATATCCTTCTTCTTTTGCTTTAGCAGCAAAATATTGGTATTTTGTATGTGCTTGAGACTCACCAGCAAAAGCTGCTTGTAAGTTTGCTTCAGTTTTTGTACCTTTTAAATCAGTCATAATATACATCTCCAATAATATTAGATATGGTTGTTATTATTTAAAAGGTTTGTTAAAAAAAATTGAATGAAATTTAATTTTAAAAAAAAAGAAGAAATGATAGATGAAAATCTATTCATCTACGCCAAAGGATTTTTTAAGTAAATCTGCGTTTACGAATCCTTCCTTATAAATTTTACCAGTGGTTAAATCGTTGATTACTACTTCTGCAGGAGCAAACATTCCTTTATCGATTTTATAGAAGTCAAATTCGGCTTCTTTAAATACATCAAAGAATGGTTTACCATATCCGTCAGCAGCGGAAGATGGTAATTTGGCTGCTACATCAGCAACATCATCGTTTTCATCAGATTCAACATAGTAATAAGTTCTTCCACCGAATAAAACAGCATCATTGGTTTTACCCATAGCTTTAAGTCCATCTGGGTCAACCGGTGCAATTGGAGCGATTCCGGCAGCATGTTTTACTTTGGTTACGTCGAATTTAATAGCTTCCAACATTTTGTAGGTTCCGTTTTCAACAACTCTTCCGGAAATTTGGATGGATCCGACAAGGGAAGAAGTAGGAGCTACAAGCAAGTATACATTTTTAACGTCAACTTTACATTCATCAGCAATATATTGAGCGACATCTTCACCAGGCAATACATCAGCTTCCAAAGTTAAGATTGCCAAATCAGCTTCACTATCTTCATAACCGATTTCTTCATAGGTTTCTGCTGGCTTTAAAGCAATTGCTCTAGCAGGTCCTGAACCTAATGCAAAGAAATCTCCTACAGATACAGACCAGCCTGCTTTTTGAGAACCTAATGTTGAAATGGAAGGTGAGTCAGTTTTAATTTTTACTGAAGGAAGTGCGAATTTTTCAGATAAGTCTCCAGGAATTGAAATTCCTACATCAGCAAGTCCACCAAGACAAACTTTAGTATAAAGTTCTCCTGCTTTAAAGCTTCCATCTACATTTACACCACAATCTAAAACAGTAGCACCATTTCCTAAAGTTTCTACAGCGATGTTCAATTCATCTGCTTTTTCAATCATTACATCTACGGTTTTTTTAGCTTCTATGTTTACACTTACCATAGTTTAACCTCATATTAAATTCTAACTTATAACTTTTAAGTTAATGATTTAAAGTTTATATTTATTATTATATAAAACTGTCTAAATGAATTTAAAAAAAAGATGAGTAACTCAAAGCATGAAAAAATGCTAATCATTATTTTTTCTTATACCATTTTGGATATTTTTTCAAGGAAGTGCAACCATAAAATATGTCCTTCATATCCTTAACGTTGGAGACCTTCCACGGATTTAAAAATGAAATATTTTCCAGAGAAACGCATCCGAAAAACATTGTTGCCATATTCTCCAGATTGGAAACGTTCCAGTTCGGCACTGGAGTGCTTATCAAAGAGCTGCAATTCCAGAACATTGCCCTCATGGACCTTACATTAGAGACATTCCAATTGTTCAAGGAGGAAATTTCAAAAAGGGACCTGCATTCCAGAAACATTCCTGCCATATCATCCACATTAGACACGTCCCAAAATGACAATGGAGAGAGATTCTTAAGAGACCTGCATTTGTGGAAAGTGAACTTCATTTTAGACACATTGGACACATCCCAAGATTTCAAAAAAGATATGTCAACTAAAGATTCACAGCCTGAAAACGTTCCATTCATCTTCTCCACTTTATTTGCACCGAAAGCGTATATCGCCTTAAGGGAAGTTAATCCAGCGTATCTCTCACTCAAATCGGTTTTTCCAGACAGATTTTCATTAACATAAATGATATCAGACCTGTTTCTAACATCACTCCAACTTGTCAGGTTTGTACCGTCCTTTAAGATAATGAGAACCTCCAACTCACCTAGATCAAATAAATTTCCAGTGGTCCTGTTAAGGCTACTGAATTCTTTTAGATAAACATTGCTTTCATTGAATCCATCTTCCCCATACCATTTAGGATAAAATCTTAAATTATCGCAATTTTCAAAAACATTATAAGCGAACTTGATGCGCTTGAAAATCCAATAATCAAGACTGTTTAAATTAACAAGCTCTTTGCAGTCCTTAAACATTTCATTTATATTTTCCAAGCCAGACACATTCCATTTTTTTAAATGTGACACATCATTTAAAGCTTTACAGCCGGCAAATAGCTTTTCTGCAGAGACAATCCGGGACACATCCCAATTTGCTAAAGCGGAAAGGTCCTCTAATGATTCGCATCCCTGAAAAACTCCTTCTAATGAAGATAAACTTGAAATATCCCAAGATGCTAAAGCAGTAATGTCACTTAAAGCACTGCAACCATTGAATAAATCGTTTGCAGATGTCATGTTAGATGCATTCCATGATTTTAAAGAATTTAAATCAGCTAAAGATTCGCATCCGCTAAACATCAAACTGATATCGCCAACATTAGAGACATCCCAGCTCTCAAGAGCAGAAATATCCTCCAGCTTACCACAGCCATTGAATGCTGAGGCCATGTCGCCCACCTTAGATACGTCCCATGAGCTTAAGGAAGAAATATTTTCCAATGATTCGCAACCGCTAAATAAATCTTTCATAGCGATTACATTTGACACATCCCAAGACTTCAAGGCGGAAACATCTTTTAGTGAACTGCATCCTTCAAATAATCCGTCCATCTTTGAGATTCCTGAAACGTCCCAAGATTTCAATGCAGAAATATCCTTTAGGGATGTGCAGTTATTAAATAAAGATAAAAGACTGGAATTGCTGGTCATGTTAGTCAGATCCCATTTTGATAAAGCGGAAATATTTTTTAGAGAAACGCAACAGCGAAACATTGCGGTTATATTAAACACGCTTGACAAATCCCAATTTGCCAGAGCGGAAATATTTTCCAAAGACAAACAAAAATCAAATATGCAACCCATGTCCCTCACATTGCCTACATTCCAATTAGCAAGAGGAGAAATATCTCTAATGGAACTGCAATCTGAAAAAATATAATGCATATCTTCTACGTTGCTTACATCCCAATTGGTCAGGGCAGACAAATCCTCCAGTGAAGAACAATACAAGAACATGCAAGACATGTTTCTTAGATTATTAACCTTCCAGTTAGCCAAGGCAGATATGTCTTCAAGGGAACTGCATCCGCAAAACATGTCACTCATGTCATACACGTTTGATACGTCCCACGATTCCAAAGAGGAGATGTCCATCAATGATTCGCATCCTGAAAAAAGCCCATGCAAATCATCAATCTTGCCAAAACCTGAAGCAATGACTGCCTTTAAATTTGTCAAACCAGCATATCGCTCAGCCAGATTAGTTTCACCGAACAAATCTTCGCTTATATAAATAATATCTTCTTTATTCTCAACTTCACGCCAGCTAGTTAAGTTAGATCCGTTTTTCAAAATTATAAGAACTCTCAAACCGTTTAACTCATAGATACTTTCAGTAGTAGTATTTAAAAGTTCAAATTCCCTTAACTGCTTGCTAATCATATTTCTCAATTCCACTTTAAAAAAATTAGATATTAGTAGTTATGTTCAACTCAATATAAAAAGTTATATTATTTTTAGACAACCATTAGGAATTATCAATTAAAATCTGTCGAAATGAACTTTGGATTCATCATATCTGCTTTTTACCTCACTTTCATGAGCAGGATAGCCAACGCAAATAACTGAAAATGGAATGCAATAATCAGGAATTTCCAAATACTCCTTTAATTTAAATGTCCTATCTTCAATAGGATGAAAACCCAACCATACAGCTCCAAGCCCTTCATGAGTTGCTTGAAGGAGGATATTTTCATTGCATGCTCCTAAATCCTGTTCAATCATTCCATGAACTTTAGATTCATTTAGATTTCCCAATGTTATAATCAGATGAGACGCTTTTGCAGCGGGACCTGCGAATCTGTGCATCTTGGAAATGGCCAATTTGTCCTCATCTTTTGATACGACAATGAACTCCCATGGCTGCGCATTACAAGCTGATGGAGCCTGCATGCCTGCCCTCAATAGATTGTTAATCAATTCATCACTAACTTTTTCATCTGTAAACCTGCGAACACTATGCCTTTTGAAAATAATACTCATTTAACCACCGAATAACCTTTCAATCTCTTCACGTACATACGGATAGTCATTAACATCCGTCAATATATTAATCTGGTCACTATATTGAATGTTAAAGTCCTCAGTAGGAATTATATATTTTCCATTGCGAATTATAGAAACCACAATTGCATTTTTAGGGAAAGGAATATCTTTAATTTTAAAGTTGATGTAATCACAGTCCAGCGGAACAACATATTCTGATAGCACATGTTTTGATGGCTTTTTGACATATTCCCTGTTTTTGTTTAGCAATAACCTACCATATAATGATTCATAAATTGGCTCGTTTCCTAAAAGTGTTGGAACCACATAGGCTATCAGCGAAACGATAATCATTGCAACAAGGGATTCTGTTGAACCGCACATCTCAGCTAGAAGCACCACACCCGTAATCGGCGAACGTACTGTAGCTGCGAAAAATCCTGCCATGGAGATAATGACAAACTTATATATTAAGGCTTCCTGCCAACCGAATGCAGGAACAACAATGGACCCGAACACTGCCCCGATATATGCTCCCAATACCAGGATTGGCAAAAATATTCCTCCTGGAGCTCCAGATGAGAATGAAAACATTGAAAACAGATATTTCAACAATAACAAGAATATTAAGACACCAAGGGATGGAATGCCTACATTCAACATGTCCATCATAAAGTGTCCCCCATCGCTTATTTCAGGTATTGTCAATGCTATGACGCCTGACACCAAAAACACCAATACGAATTTAAGCCATGATGGGATTTTCAAGTTGGAAACAAAATCGCTGGACTTTATCATTCCGATGTTGTAAATATAGCCCAAAATACCAATTATCAGACCTAAAACGATTAAAATCCAATAGCATTCAAGAGGAATGTTTAAAACTGGAAATGTCAATGCAGTTGACTGTCCAAAAATAACTTTGGATATGAAATCAGATACAATGGCCGATACCAATGCGATAAAAACCAAAGTCTTGTCAAATCCATGATTAATCTCTTCAAAAACGAATATCACACCTGCAAGAGGTGCATTGAATGCTGCCGTAATACCCACAGCAGAACCTACCAGTATCAATCTCAATTCATCAGTTTTAGAACCTTTAAATAGTTTGGCAATGCCTTTTCCAGCCATACCGCCGATTTGGACTGATGGACCTTCAGGACCAAGTGATAGGCCACCTAATGCAGTTAGCACACCCGAAACGATTTTAGAGAACAATACCTTCGCCCAATTAGCTTCCATATGGCCTTTTACCTCAGCATAAACTTGGGGAATGCCGCTTCCTGCAGAATCGACTTCCCATCTAGTCAGCCAATCCACTAAAAGACCCATGATAGTCAAGGCAATGAAAAATAGAATAACATAAAATATATTGTCATGAATAATAGTCAAATAATCTCGTAAAACATGCTCTGAACCATAAAGTAAAAATCTGTAAAGACAAACCATCAATCCTGCAAATATGCCCACCATGATTCCCTGAATGGTTAGCTTAAAAATATATTTGGGATTTTCACTCACAGATTTCAATGTTTTTTCAAGATTTTTCATTAATTAATATTTTATTTTAAATCATATAAGTTATTTTCATAGTTTTCAACAAAATATTTTATACTTGCCATATAATCCATTATCTCTAATTAGAGCTTCTCCAGGTATTCCCGCATTTTGCGCATCTTATAAAATTAGTTGGAGCCTCATCGGCAGACCTTGTTTGCACTGTCCACCAGTACCCCTTTGTTCCGCCACATTTATAGCAGGTTATTTTTGTAGTTGGAAGAGCCACATTATTCCTATCGGTCACAATAACCTTTGCTTCAGGATTAGTTTCTCCTTCCATATGATATTGATCCTCAATATCTTCATTACTCAATGATTTTTCATAGCCGCATCTACATTTAATCTTGCCATTTTTAGGCATTAACATTTTACCGCAATCAGGACAGAATTCCATATAACTAAACACCATTAAAAATTCGTAAGTATTAATTTAATCAAACAACTTTATAAAATAATCGGTTGAAATTATTTGTAGTCAAAGTAGTTTGCAATCAGAACTATCAATCCGAAAATAGTCAATATCACATTATTGTCCAACACCAGATTGAAATTCCCAAAATTCAAACTGAGAGGATCCGGAAACACATTCGCTCCAAACACCATAGGCATTATATAGAGAAATGCAACAGAGAAAACAACAATGCATAGAATGGCCAAAATGAATCTCAGATAGTTGTTCGGAACTATATTATCATCAACCACGCGATTCACGCCGAATGCTGCAAAGACATACATTCCTAATAGAGCTCCCAAATATTGAATATAATCAATTTGTGAAATGGCCAAGAAAAACCAAAACATTATTGTTATTGCAATTGACCCTGCAAATGTCATGAACATTGATTTGAAAAATTCGGAATAATTCATCTAAACCCCTATTCAACATGTTTATAACGTCTATATATCAAGAAATTGAATATCAACATCACTATAGCAAAGAGTGCTAAATAAAATTCTTTGCTTAAAACTATCTCAAATGGAGCGCCATTATAATTCATTGAGAGGTATTCAGTTGCAGGAAATGCATTTGGACCGAACAATAATGGAATAATGAAGAGGAATACAGCATCAAATAACAGTATATAAGCCATGACAACAATGAATCTTGAAAAATTGTTTGGAATCTCCCTAGCCTCAATAAGGTTATTAACGCCATAAACAACTAAGAAATACAATCCAAACAGGTTACCTAAATACATTCCCCCATAAAGATGAAAGGAATATAATATATCGCAGGTAACGATAGCAATTATTAATGAAGATACAAAATTCAGAATTATTACCCTAAAGAAATGACCGCTCTTCATTAACATCACCAAAAAAATATTACTCAAAAATTATTATTATATTTGTCCCTTAAAACATATAAGGATTATTTATTATTTTTAAAAAAAATAGTTAAAAAAAGTTTTGATGTGAAAGGATTAACCTTCCACCATAATCAGCTTACCCGTAGCAGGGTCCTGATAGACTTTACCCATTTCAGTATAGCCCTGACCGGAGCTATTTGAAGTATCAGGTGTTTCATTTAATTGCTGACCTTGATCTACTTCGGTCACTTGATGTTGCATCTGTTCTTGAATAGAACTATCAGGGTCAATCATTGCTTGCATGTTCCAGCTAATTATAACAAAAACCAAAAAGCCAACAGCAATAACAAGCATCGCATCTACAAGGTTAGCCGTACCTGCCATAGGATCTTCTTCAACTCGTTTAGACCTACGTCTACCGCCTTTTCTTACCATAAAATCACTATTTACCCATATAATCAAGAACTGCATCAATCAAAGCATCCAAATCTGATAAATATCTGTCATACCATCCGGATCTTATTTTTCCAATAACATAACACAATGCACCGGAACCAATACCTACAATTGTGGTGTTGAATGCAACAGTTAATGAATTTGCAAGAGTGTTAATATCTCCAGCACCCAAAGCCGCAAGTCCTGGACCCATAGGTATTAAGGTACCCATCAAACCTAATGTCGGCCCGATACGGGTAATGATATCTGTTTTTTGCAATGCAGATTCAGTTTTCTCTTCTTCATGCTCAAACAATTTACGAGCCAATGCCTCTCTTGAACTGTCACCTAAATTTTCTGAGGATGCAATTTCAGTTAAAACCTTCTTTTGAGCTTTCGGAATATTAGCTGAGGAAATTACGCTTTTTAATTTTTCTTGGGATTCAGCTGAATTAATCTCATAAATCAAATCCCTTATAGTTCCAACAGGGACTTTGCGTCTAGAAGTGTACTCTGAAATTATCCCACCTAATGAAATAATAGTTATTACAACAATTACAAGTAAAATTACAAGTACGGGAATTGTCAAACTTTGTGAGATTACATCCAGAGAGCCTGTTAAAAATTCTCCACCAGTAACATTTAAAACCATATTTTTCACCTAATTAACTTAAAATACCGCTTCTTCTATTTATAATCACGCCACCGACCAACAATATAGCAAATGCTAAAATTATCATCAGTAAATCTTGAGGAGAACCAATGGTAATAGGAGTTAAGTCTTTTGCTAAAACACTGGCGATATTTGGAATCACAATTGATGAAATCAGGAAATATGCACCAAGCAAAAGCATGAAATTACCTAAAACAACAGGATATGGTTTTTTAATAAATCTAATAATTACATTTGATGCTAGATAAGTAACAATCATTACACCAACCAAAGCCGCTGCAGCATACCAACTCAAATTAAGTGAACTGACACCAATTGTTGGTGCAACAACCAGAACGCTTGCAATAATGGATCCGAAACAACAAGGACAAGGAGCTATAATCGCTATAGAAGTTGCCTTAGATGTGTTCTTATCATGTATTTTCCATTCCCTAATTGTGAATAAACCTGCAACAATCATGATAGATGCCATTATAATATAAAAGATTGTATTATAACTATAAATAGCTTGAACCAATTGTTCTGCAAACAATGAAGCAATAGCGGATATTAGAATTACTCCTCCTCCATATGAGATACAAATTATTGCAAATAATTTTTTAGGCAAATTAGCCAAACCTGATGCAAGCCCTATCTTTATACCGAAAACAAGAACTGATGCAAAAATACCAACTTGCCATAAAACACTCATCATATCCATATTAATTTCTCCATAATCAAATTAAATTTAATTAATTACAATTAAGTATTACTCTAATAAAGTATTTAAATTTTTAAAAATCGATGTGTATATAATAAAACATCAATATTATATTCAACATCGATTAATATAACATTTTCCTTTTTATTTTTTCGATTTAATTAAAACTCCAATACCGACCCCAATAATTACTCCAATTATTAATCCTGAAATCAAAGGAGTAATAAAACTGGAATCCCCATCAGAATTTACATTAACATTACTAATCTTAATCAACCCATCCTTAAGGGTATCATTATTTACATCATCGATAATTATTAACCTATCTGATACCTCAGAATGATTATCTAAAAACTTATGAGCAGTATCCTGATAAGCTGTGACAAGAATCCTTTTGTTTGAATTGTTCAACATGTGTTCAAGCTGATGAGCAACCTCATCATCGGAAGTGAACTTGTAAACACTGATGTTGATATCATTTGCATCGGCAATTTCTTTAACCAACACGCCATTGTCATTGTTTGCAATAACCATCATGTCTGCAGTGACATCAACTCCATGAGCATATAGCCCCTGAACAGCAAACAAAAGTACGATAAACATAATTAAAAATTTCTTCACCATATAAACACCTACATTTTGCTTAATTCCATTATTTCGGGTTTTATTTTTTGAATTGAATAAATTATAATGATGTTTGCAAAACCCTCAATAATTCCTATAAACAGATAAAATGGAACCAAAGTTGCTAAAAGGCTATTGAAATTCATAGCCCCTGACAATATTAAAATAAAAACTTGACCAAATGTCGCAAATATAATTCCAATGACTGTCGCAAAAAATATTGCCATCTTATCATTAATATCCTCCAATAAACAATAAAATCCATAAGTCACGAATGCAACAATGACACCAATGACTAAAAAATTAGCTCCAAAGCAAACAATTCCGCCCATATTCAATGCTAATGCCTGAACCAGTAATCCAAAAAATGACACTATTGACCCATTGAAGGGACCTAAAAGAATGGCCACCAATGGAATTAAAAAGAAATGAATCGGAACGCCTAAAGGAGAAGGAATGGATAAAGAGGTCACGACAACGAAAAATACTGAAAACAGCGCAATTGACACTATTGTTTTTTCCTTGTCTTCATTTCTAGAAAATTTATATAAGAATATTGCAATAATGACTATTGAAATACACCAATACACTATAGATTGTTCTATTGGAATTATACCATCCGGCAAATGCATTAAATCACCTTTATCTTACGTAAAAACACGATTAATCCAAAACCAATTATAAATGCTAATATAAGAATAATTACAGTTGTTATATTAAAAAATGAATCGTCATTATTCGCAGAAACATTAGTATTATTATCAGATGCATTTGTTGAACCATTGCTCAAAACGACTTCACTAACCCCACTATCTCCACCATTTCCACTGGATTGTGATGAAGACTGAGAACCTGAAGAATCAGAACTTCCACCACTAGAACCTCCGCCAGACGAACTTGAAGAAGATCCGCCACCATTAGACCCTGAGCTTCCTGATGGGCTTGAAGAAGAACCGCCACCGAAACCTGATTGGGATGGACTTGGGGAGTCAGAACCGCTTGAAGGGTTTGTAACTTCATCAGGATAATAGTTCCCATGTCCTGGATGCGCTGCAATGCAAGATATGGACATCGCAACAGTAACTAAAATTACCAAACAAAATAAAACTTTATTATTGATTTTTATCCCTCCAATAAAATAAAAAAAAATAAAAAAAAATATTTCACAGATGTGAAATATCTAGTCTTTACGTTTTAAATATCCGTAACCTAAGATAGCACCTAAAATACAAACAGCTGCAATTGCAACTAAAATTGCATTATCTGCAGATTTTGCGGCTGGTTTTTCGCTGATTTCATATGCATCACTGTCACTTGAATCATCGTCAGAAGGACTGTCTGATGAATCAGCACTAGCTGCACTAGCTGCACTAGTAGCTCTAGCTAAAGCACTTGAAGATCTACCAACTGCACTTCTACCAGATGTGCTTGAACCACCATTTTGAGAGTTAGATGAAGAGCCTCCATCCACTACTACATCAGAGTTAGTGTTTTCAGAGTCATCTTGGCTTTGAGTATTGTCTGTACTTTGAGCAGGTCTTTCTGGAAGTTTATCATCTAAACTCATTATATATGCTATTGAATTTCCTTGTTCAGTTTCTGTAGCTCCCGCAACAATCTGACTAAGCATGTCGCTGTCTATTTCTTTTTTAGCGGTTGCTTTGAGAACTGGCATTTTAACGATGTTTGGAGAAGAAGTGTCTCCTTTATATAATCTGATATATTCTTCATAGGAATTGGAACCTTTAGCAAAACTAGGCCATTCGCAATAAACAATCATTGCTTCACCAGTGTTTGTTGCTGAATTCCATTTAATAGCAATACCCACATTAGTACCGTTAGTGTAGGTTAAGTTATATCTTAAGTTATAGTAGTTTTCCATACCTGGAGATACACCTAAGAGTCTTGAAATAATATCGTCCTTACAATTGTCGTCAGTGGTAATGTAAATGTATGATTCATTTTCATTTGTTATTGGAAGTTCATCGTAAATAAAGTCAGTGATTAAATAACCAGGAGAACTTCCTCCGCAAACATGGTTGTGGAATAACCATGCAACTAAGACATCATAAGGAGGGTCATATGCCAATACGTTTTGAATAACGTAATTAGCGGTTCCAGTTGTATTTCCAGTTTCGATTAATTTACCAGTAGAAACATCATATGCTAAACTGTAGGATAAAGTATCTTTGTTGTTTGTACTGTTAATCCAATAGAAATCAAATACTAAATCTTTCCATAATGAAGCGTGTACAGGTAATAAAGTTTTTTTACTTAATCTGGAACCTAATACTTCAGTGATTCCATCTAAAACCATTTCACTGCTGGTTCCGTTAACCCTTACATAACTTGCGGAAGTCAATGCAAATAAATTAGGACTATCTTTTTCAACAACAACACCTTGTGATTTGAAGTAATCTAATGCCATGTTACTAGCATCGACTCCAATCTGTTTGAATTGTTCAGGAGTTAATTGGGTAACTTGTTTTGCATCTTGTTCTTCACGGGTTGCTTTTTTAAGGCTCAAGTTAAGTATATAATCCATATCTAAACCGTGAGCACTTTTTATGACATTACCTTTACCTACTTCCTGACCCATTATGTAATAAAGGTCATCTTCACTGAGACCATCTAATTCATATAAGACATCTACAAGGGAAGTTGGATTGTCTTGTAATGTTTTTATTAACCAGTTTTGGTATTTTAAATCATTTGTTGCACTTGCATCTGGATTTAAACCAGTCTTTGATTTGAAAGTTTCTTTGATTTTTGCTTCGTCATAGCTCATTATGACAATTAAACCGGTATTTGAGGTACTATTCCATCTGATAAATCCAGTCATGGATTTATCAACCATTGTATCTACACCAATGTACGCCCTTTTACCTGGAGTGATATCCATTGTCCAAGTAAATGCATCATCATCAGAGTCACCAGGAACTCCTATTACATAATATGCAGTGTTTTCAAGAGGTAAACCTGATTCCCCACGAGGTGGATAATATTTTAATAAGGTTTGTATCATGGCTTGTCCGCTGATAAGTCCTGTACAGACATGTCCGTGATAGGTCGCTTGCATCAGAATATCTTTTGAAATTCCGTTAGCCCATGAATTTGCAATACTGATGTATGAGTATGCATCATCATTTCCTAACAGCTGTTGTAATTTTTTCCATTCTTTTGCAGATAATTCTGGGCCTGCATTACCATAATACAGAGGAGTAGTTTCACCGTTTTTATAAAATGCCATAGTGAGCTTGTCACCGTTCTTAACGATGAATGCAATATTGGTTGGATCAGTTCTTATTGCGGATAAAGTCAAAAGGTTTCCTTTACCTAGAGAAACATATCCATCAGCTGCATCTAATATTCCATTCAAAACATTTTCAGTGGTAACGTTATTAATCCTTGTTAAACCTGCGGTTGTGATTACTAAAACATCATCTGCAGATTTGAAGTTTAGTTTTTTATCAGCAGCCATTGTCACATTATAACCAAGTTGATAGTTACTATCACCTTGCAATTTATCATCAACAGCTGAATTTGCTGAATAAACTGAAATTGAAGTTCCGACATTGTCATGGGATGCGTCGTCTGCAACTCCAAGCTGACTATCGGAAATTACTGCTGAAGAGTCCTCTGTTTGACCAGCAATATCTTCACTAGCTGAAACAGCAGTTACTAAACTTAGTGCCAATATTAATAACATCACTATTACAACACTATGTTTTTTCATTAACAAATCTCCTAAAATTTCGATATAATTACACTTTAATTATATCATTAGAAAGTTTAAAGTAATAACTATATAAATATTGATTATTACTAACATATGAAAAAATTGATGAAAAATAATACTTTTTGAACATTTTAAAAAAATGATTGAAAAAAATGAAAATTATTTAATCAAATTTTTTAAGTATTATTTTTTAAAAACAAATAAAAGCCATTAAAAAATAAAACCTATGCTCCAGATATCCCCAATCTAAATTTTATAAAAGTATTACAAAATAAAAAAGTAATAAAAAATTAAACCAATATAACAAAGTTAATTTAAATCAAACAAGCGATTTATCAATAAAATTTCATTTAAAACCCTTTGGAATAAACTAACATGAATATAACACTGTTAACCAATAATGTAAGATAAACCGTACAACCAGAACCATTTAAAAAAATCAAAAATATCCCTTTAGAAAATTTTATAGTAATCAAAAATTAAACATTAAAACATAAGATTTAATGAGGCAAAATATGTTTTGGAACGAAAAGATTGAAACAATGCCAAGGGAAGACCTTGAAGAACTGCAATTGAAGAAGCTTCAAGAGACTGTAAAAAGAGCATTCGATAAAATTCCTTACTATAACAAAAAGTATAGTGAAGCTGAAATTTATCCTGAGGATATAGAAACTCTAAAGGATATAGAAAAACTTCCATTCATTACAAAAGACGATTTAAGGGAAAGCTATCCTTTCGGATTGTTTGCAGTAGACATCAAAGAAATCAAAGAGCTGCACTCCTCATCCGGAACCACAGGAAAACCTGTAGTATCAGGATACACAAAAAAGGATCTGGATACCTGGGCAGAAACAATAGCCCGTGGACTGACCATGATGGGAATCGGTGAAGATGACATTCTCCAAAATACACACGGTTACGGAATGTTTACCGGAGGATTCGGCGTTCACTACGGATCACACAAGGTCGGTGCAGCAATCATCCCAATATCAACAGGCCAGACAAGAAGGCAAATTGAAATCATGAGCGATTTTGGAGCTACAGGACTAATCTTTACCCCATCATACGGGATTCACCTCGGCGAAGTTGCCCTTGAAGATGGAATTGACCCTAAAGACTTAGGAATCAAGGCAATCGGATTTGGAGCTGAAGGATGGACTGAAGAGATAAGACAAAGAGTGGAAGAAATCTTCGGTTGTAAAGCATATAATATCTATGGTCTTACAGAGTTAATGGGTCCTGGTGTCGGCGTTGAATGTGAAGCGCAAAAGGGCTTGCATATTGCAGAAGACATTTACTATCCTGAAATCATTGACCCGAATACAGGTAAAGTAATAGGTGCTGAAAAGCCTGGAGAATTGGTATTGACAAACATAGATAGAGAAGGAATGCCAGTAATAAGATTCAGAACAAAAGACTTGACCAGACTCACCTATGAAAAATGTGAATGCGGAAGAACACATGCAAGAATGAGCAGAATCACCGGAAGATCCGATGACATGATTAAGGTTAAGGGAGTAGCTATTTTCCCATCACAAATCGAAAAAGCATTGCTTAAGGTTGGCGATGTAGAGCCTCATTATATGATTATAGTTACAAGGCCTGAAACCTTAGATGAAATAGAAGTCAAGGTAGAAGCTTCACAGGATATCTTCTTTGACGGCGTGAAGGAAATGATGGCAATACAGCAGAAAATTGCAAAATCAATTGAAAATGAAACCGGAATCAGAGTAAAAGTAACACTTGTTGAGCCAAAGACTCTACCGAGATTTGAAGGAAAAGCAAAAAGAGTAATCGATGAAAGGAACTTGCATTAGGTGAGAAAATGAAAATCAAACAATTATCAATATTTTTACAAAACAAAATGGGAAGCCTATCAAAGCCATTGGAAATACTTTCCGATGCTGACGTCAACATAAGGGCAATGTGCATGGCAGATACCTCTGAATTCGGTATCCTAAGACTTGTTGTAGACAATCCTTTAAAAGGAAAGGAAGCACTTGAAGAAAATAACTTCCTAGTGAAGATTACTGACATCATAGGCGTTGAAATGAATGACACACCAGGAGGCCTTACAACAGTTTTAAAAATTATCAAGGATAATGAAATAGATTTGGAATATCTCTATGCATTTACACATGAAAAAGCTGGAAAAGCCATATTATTGCTCCATGCAGACAATATCGATGAGTTGATATCCTCATTGGAGAAAAATGATATAGTTATCGTTCCTGCTGAAGAAGTTTATAATCTATAACTTCTTTTCCATTCTTTTTTTTTTGAAATAAAAATCAGTTAAAATAAGCAGTCAAATTAAAAACATCTTAATTTTGCTAAAAAAAAATAAAAAAATGGGAAATTACTATTTTTCAATAGTAAATCCGTGATTTTGAGCTTTGGTAACAAAGACTGTTCCTTTATCTCCAAGAAGCTCTTTGGTTTTTTCTACAATTTCCTCATTTGATTCATCAAATATGGTGTATAAAACCGGACCGAATGAAGATATGCCGACTCCATATGCACCCAATTTCTCAATAGCTTGCATGGTTGGCAGGTAACTTGCATCAAGTGAGTGTTCCAATTTGTTGAATCCGACTTTTTGAAGTTCACTTATGGCCCATCCGAAGTTTTTAATATCCTTTTCAAGCATGAATGGGATAAGATTCATCAAAATTAAATGGGATACCTGTTCAACTTCTTCTTTTGGAATAGGGCAATAAGTCTGAAAGACATCCACTTCATCGTCACCTTCCATATGCTTTTCAATTTCAGGAATGGCTATCAATATTTTCCATTCTTCAGGAAAATCATATCTTGCAATCAATGTTGCAGGTTTTGCTTTTGAAGCACCTGAAGGTAAAAACAAGGGCTTTTCTTCCTTGCTGTGTCCACCATCCACAATAAATCCGCCTAAATCATGAGTATAGGTTCCGATTCCAGAGGTTCCTCCTCTTCCAACAATGGTACTTAACTCCCTACTTTCAACTTCAATGCCCATTGTTTCTGTTATCAAATGGGCAGTGGAAACTGCAATTTGGGTTCCGCTTCCGAATCCTGAATGAGGAGGATAAGTCTGATGAACAATAAATTTAAAACCTGCATCAATGTCGAAATAATCTATGGTTTTTTTAGCCGCATCGGGAATTTTTTCCCTGCATTCCCCAATAGCTTCTTCATCTGTAACAGTGTCGGCAAATTCAAGTTCGATTCCACTTTCAATTTGCTCTGATTCCAATATAAATTGTGGGTCAGCCAATGCTAAACCAATACCACCATCAACTCTCCTATATGACCCATTCAAGTCAATTAGGGACATATGTATTCTAGAAGGTGCTTTAATAATCATTTTTTCACATCCATATATAAATTATAAACAATTAATTTTTGTATTTAAAGTATATATAATTCTTTTCATGATTAGAAAAATAGATTTAATTAAAATTGCAGATTATCTACGATTTCAACCAACTTCAAGGCCAAATCATAGCTAACGTCCATCGCTTCACAGGAAAAACATTCATATACTAAAGTAGGTATTCCCTCATTTGCTGTCGGTTCTGTAATGTATGGCGGGCTGGATCTGAATTCCGGCGCATAATAGACAATCTCTTCAAATTTATCCAAAATTTGATTCATGAAACCTGTTGACTTTTCATCAAAGCCCGGTGCAAATAAAAAATTAGTAATCTGATAGTCTCCAGGACCGTTCGGCCCCCTATTAGAGTGAATATCTAAAAACAAATCAAAATTTTTATCGATTATATCATCCTTGACAAACTCCTGGGCTAAAAGCTGGCCTTCAAGTCTGCCTTCGGTTTGTGAGTTTGAATCATTGACATTTATGTTGTACAAATAGTAGCAATGCTTCAAATCATCTTTTGCAGTTAATTTATCGAATAATGACCTATGAGACTTGCTTTCCAAAGGATGCATTCCAATCAGATATGCTATTTTAATCTCTGAAGTCTCATCACCAAAAGGACCGTGAATATGCACGCTTCCCCAATCATTTTCTCCCAGTAATCTGGCTTCATACAGTTTGGAATCAACTTGGGCGGCATCGGTTGGGCCTTTAGGATATTTCATGAAAATCAACTCAAAAAAAAAAGAAGTGATGACTAGAAAAAATCTAGTCTTCGGATGGTGCACGTGCACCTAATTCCTTGTTCAATTCGTAAATCAATCTGTTGTCGCCATCGGCGAGTTTTATTTTTGCAACTAAATCCATTGCATTTTCTTCTTCTTCAACTTGTTCTTCAACAAACCATTGTAGGAAATTGTTGGTTGCATGGTCTTTTTCTTCAATGGCCAAATTGACCAAATCATTGATTAGGCCGGTTACCATCTTTTCATGTTCAAGCACATGTTCAAATGCTGCAACTGGAGAGTCCCATTCAGTTTGAGGACCGTCAATTGCAGTCAAAGTTACGGAAGCTCCTCTTCTTATGATGTAATCATAGAATTTCATTCCATGTTCCAATTCTTCTTCTGCTTGTACTCTCATCCAGTTAGCGAAACCTGCTAGGTCTTCATCTTCAAAGTAGGCTGCCATGGATAAGTATAAATATCCTGAGTAAACTTCAGCGTTTAATTGTCCGTTTAGTGCTTTTTCCATTTTTTCGGATACCATTAATAATCACCAATATACAATTTGTATGTGATTTCTTATATATTTTAAGTAACTGTCCTGTAATCTCAAAACATTAAATTAATTAGTCTTGATTATAGATTATTAAACATGATAGAAAAATCCATTTATGAAGATTATGAAATTGATTTCAGCGATTCATACTCAAGCGATGACGCTTACTACTTTATTTTCAACAACGAAAGGGAGTTGTATTTAACTGAAGATAATACGTTGCCCTCTGACTTTAACAACTATAATACTGATTTCAAGCTTTATATAGGAAAATTCAAACAAAAAGATGCATTTGTAGTGAATGTCAAAGAGGATGATGCTTTTTTTAACTTAAAAGAAGTTTACGATATTGACCATGACATCTATCTAATGGCTGCAAAGGCAGTTTTGGTTAGGGACTGGTATATCTCACACCAGTTTTGCGGAAGATGCTCTGCAAAGACCATCCTAGATGAAAAGGACATGATGTTAAAATGCCCCGAATGCGGCCAGGTGCACTATCCAAGAATCGCTCCTGCAATTATTGTGGCGATAAGAAAAGGCGATAAACTTCTCATGGCAAAACACAGCTATCATGACAATATCAGATATGCGCTGATAGCAGGTTTTGTCGAACCCGGCGAGTCAATTGAGGAAGCCGTGCATCGCGAGGTTTTAGAGGAAGTGGGCATTAAGATCAAAAACCTAAAATACCAAAAAAGCCAATCCTGGCCATTTCCCAACTCATTAATGCTCGCCTTTACAGCTGAGTATGACTCAGGAGACATTAAGGTTGACGGAGATGAGATACTTAAGGCCAGATGGTTTGGAAAAGATGAAATAATCAGGTACGATTCAGACATCAGCATTTCCGACTGGCTAATACAATCCTTTATTGATAATGTTTAATGCAGTCACTCCCGCTTTCAGTCTTGCCAAACCCTCTTTCAATAGCTTTTGAGGGCATGCTATGTTCATTCTCAAGAAACTGTCGCCACATTGTCCAAAATCACTTCCAGAAGACAGGAACAGTCCCTGATTTTCCCTTAAAAATCCGGACAAGACATTTGATGCGACGCCTAAAGCAGAGCAATCAAGCCACAGCAAATAGGTCGCATCGCATTCGACCAATTTTATAATCGGCAATTCATTGGCCAGATATTCCCTGACAATGGATTTGTTTTCATAAAGAACTTCTTTAAGCTCTTCCAGCCACTCTTCAGACTCATCATATGCTGCAATGACTGCAGATGTTGCAAAAACATTGCATGAATCCGAATTGTCAACATGCATCTGAGTTTTAATCATATCCAAAAGTTCCTCGTTTCTGGTGTGAACAATAGAACTTTGAAAGCCTGCGATATTGAATGATTTTGAAGGGGACAAACAGGTAATGACATTATTGTAGTCACTTGATGTTTCAAAGGGATTGTATTTGACATCGGGATCTGTCAAATCGCAGTGAATCTCATCGGAAATCAACACCACATCATGTTTTCTGCAAAGCTTGCCAATTTTGGCCAAATCCTCTTTTGACCATATTCTGCCGACGGGATTTTGAGGATTGCACAAAATCATCAGTTTGACTTCAGATAGCTTTTCATCCAAGTCATCGAAATCGATTTTATACTCATCATTCTCATAGATTAACTGATTTTCAACAACTTTGCGATTGTTGTCTTCAATCACATAGAAAAATACATGATATACTGGTGATTGGATTAGGATTTCATCGCCCTCATCAGTCAAGCACCTAATCATTGAGGATATCGAAGGCATCACTCCTGTTGAGTAGAGCATGTTCTCTTTTGACATTTTAAAGCCATATCTTCTATCCCACCAGCTGATGTATGATTCAAACAGTTCATCGGGCACTATGGTATATCCATATATCGGATGTGAAACCCTTTTTTGAATTGCCTCCTGTATTGCTGGAGCCACCTTGAAGTCCATATCTGCAACCCACATCGGAACATCATCTCCGAACAAATCCCATTTTAAGGAGTTTGTTCCTTTCCGCTCGATTACGCTTTCAAAGTCAAATCTAGTATTTTTCATAGTGAATCCTGCTTTCATCAAATTTGTCCATGAACTTGTTTTCCCAACCTTCTGCGGGATAGCCGACTGTAATTATGCAGTATGGTTTCAGATTGGTGATATCTGAGATTCCAACAATTTCAGCTATCTTTGCCATCCTCTCCTCATCGGGCGCCACCCCATTCCAAAGTCCTCCTAAACCCAAGTTTACCGCTTCAAGCAGCATGTTCTCTGCTGCGGCACCCATATCCTGTTGCCATACGGCCTTGAAAAATGCCCTTTCAATGTTTGCTATCAATACAATGGCCAATGGAGCTGTGGACAATCTGGGTTTGATTTCGGCAAGTTTATCCAGTGTTTTGCTGTTTTTTATTACGATGAATTCCCATGGCTCAGCACCCAATCTTGAACCTGGAGCCTGCATTCCTGCCCTTATAATCTTTAGAACATCTCCATCACTAACTTCCCTATTCGAATATTCACGAATGCTTCTTCTTGTGTTTATAATCTCTTCAAAATCTGACATAATTATAAATAATAATTTATTTATATATAAAATTAGCTTAGCTTAACGGAGGTGACAATCATGAACATCAATAAAGGTTTCGGAATACTAATGATTATTTTAGGATTAATCTGCATAATATTCCCGATATTTTTTGAGAGCTTGATTTCAACAATTGTTGGTTTGTCTTTATTACTCTTCGGTATTTCCTCAGTATTCATGGGCATCAACATGAAGTCCTATTTTAAAAACTTCTATAAGGTTTCCCTTATTATTGGACTTATTTCAATTATTTTCGGATTCCTGTTTATATTCTATATCGATGCACTGTCTTTCCTTGTGGCAATTGAATTCTATCTTGTAGGATTGATAATGATTGTATTTGGAATATCAGGATTACTGGCAAGAATGGATTCAATAACCAATTTCACATCAATTTTTGTTTTAATAATGGGAATAATTACCATAGCTCTTGCAATATTTACTGCAAGCCAACCGATATACATTGCAATAGTTATTGGAATCGTTTTAATAATCCAAGGAGCAACCCTATTCTTATTCCACTAACGATTGCTCTCTATTTTTTTATTTTTTGTTTTAATGACTTGGCTAACAATTTGAAAAAAGAAATAGAATAACCAATATGATACAAACCATCAATCACCATTGAAGAAAAAATCAAATTATCAGCCAAGCCATATTTGATTGACCTTAACAGTCACCGTTTTTGGTTTTGGATTTAGATTTTGGATTGGGATATATATGCAAAGGTTTCAGAAAGTTAGTTTTGAATAGCTGATGGTTAATGTAGGTTATGTTTCCATAATTATTAATTATATATACAGTATATTACATATATCATATTATGAAGTTTAAATACATGTTTATAGCGGGTTTAATGCTGGCTATTCTTATGGTGGGTGCGGTTAGTGCAACCGACACCATTTCTGAGGATATCATCTCGGATGCGGATGATACTCCTTTAGAAATTACGGACAATGATGTTTATACGATAAAAGAAAGTTCATTCAGTAACTTGACTGATGAAATAGAAAACACAGGTACGTCTTTAGATTTAAATCAGGACTATGCCTTCAACAGCGAAAGCGATAAGGGATATGTTGAAATCAGCAAAAGCGATTTTACAATAAACGGAAACAACCATGTAATTGATGGAAACAAACAATCAGGAATATTCAACATAACTGGAAACAATGTAACAATTAACAATCTGATTTTTAAGAACGGAAAATCCGAAACTGGAGGAATCATAGACTCCACCGGTGAGGTGACCTTGAGAAATGTCACATTCATCACCAATAACATGACATTCCTCAGTGACCATATTACATATAAGGGTGGAGCCATAGCAAATCATGGCGGAAAGATCAACTGCTATGATTCCCGGTTCATTGACAATCACGCAGAATCGGGTTCGGCCATTTTCATCCAGAATGGGGAGTTGAATGTCAAAAACACCAACTTCACATCATCCATATCTAACAAATACGGTCAGATTTGGGTAAAGGATTCCTCAGCCACTATCGATGGGGCTAACTTCATAAACATATCCGCCATCTATTCCCCTGCCATATCCTTCGAAAAATGCGAAGATATTGTAATAACCAATTCAAGATTCATCAATTTAAGCGCCGAGATGTCTGCAGGAGCATTTGGCTTGAAAGGGAAAGGCAACCTTTACATGAGGGATTGCAAGTTCATCAACACCAAATCCTCCAAAAATGCGGGGGCCATAATGATGGATTATGAAGTCGAGGATTGCAATGTCACAATTCTTGATTGCAGCTTTGTCAATTCATCGGCCATGATTGGCGGAGCATATGTTCAATTGTGCGGTAAACTGTTCATGAACAATTCAGATTTCACAAACTGCAGGGCATCCTATAATGGAGGGGCAGTTTATCTTTCATTCGCCAAAAGCAGCATCTACAATTGTACATTCAATTCCAATGCGGCATCCCTATCCGAGGATTATACAGCCTATGGCGGCGCAATATACTGTGACATAGGCACCATAGAACTGGCCAATTCCAGTTTCATAAACAACTCCGCATATCTTGGAAATGCAGTGTATGCCTGCGATTCGAAATATAACATCACAAACTGCACATTCGCCAACAACACCAATGCGATATACACTGATTTTGATGGTGATGAAGTCAATTTGGATGGCAATGATTACGGCGATGACAGCGTTATCACCAATCAGACCTACTCATATCAGACATTCATCGATTCCGTTGCACAGGAGTGGATATCCCTTGACAATATCATAAACGTTGAAACTCTTCCATCCCGCTTCGATTTGCGAGATTGGGGATGGGTAACTCCCGTCAAGCATCAGGGACATTTGGGTGCCTGCTGGACATTCGCAGCGATGAATGCAGTGGAATCCGCAATGTTGAAGAAATATGGGGTGAGCCTTAACCTTTCAGAATCAAACCTGATTCATACCATGTTGAAATATTCTCCTAATGGCTTTAAACTAGCCGAGGAAGGAGGAAATAATGTAATGTCCATTTCATATATTGTGGACTGGTTTGGCCCTGTTTTTGAAGAGAATGACCCTTATGATGAGGTCGGAAAGCTTTCACAGTTCCTGCCGAGTTCGGATATCATCCACATTCAGGACATGATTTTGGTTCCTAATGATGAGCCAGGAACTTCCAAAATGAAAGAGGCAATCCTTAAATACGGTGCATTGGTTGCAGGTTATCATGTGAATCCATATAAGCCATACTACAATCCTAAAACTTTCGCAAATTATGTCAATGAAAGCTTAACTTCAAACCATGAAATCTCAGTAGTCGGATGGGATGATGATTTTTCTGCAGACAATTTCCTCATTAAGCCTGAGGGCGATGGGGCATGGATAGTCAAGAACAGCTGGGGAACCGGTTGGGGTGAAGAAGGGTTCTTTTACATTTCATATTATGACAAGTCATTTTTAGGAGATTCGAATGTTTTCAGTCATGCCGCTGCAGTAATACTTGAAAATGATGTGGCCTACACCAAGAATTACCAACACGACTTCTCATGGTCAGGCCAGTTTGTAGATTACACTGAGCAATATGGAGTCAATGGCACCATGATTTATGCCAATCAGTTTGAAGCGGCTGATGATGATTTGATTGCAGGTGTGGGAACCTACTTCAATCAAAGCGGTGTAAATTACACTGTGGAGATATATGTAAACGAAGAGTTGAAATTGATCCAGAATGGAGTGTCCCCATTTTACGGATTCCATACCATCAAGCTGAACGAATATGTTTCAGTTAAAAAAGGGGATGTGTTCAAGGCAGTCATTACTTCAAACGCAGTGCCTGTTGTGAATTTGAAATATTCCAAAACGCATTATGGTGAAAATCTCTCCTTCCTATATTACGGAGGCAAATGGAACGACATGTATAAAGATGAATGTATTGCCTGCCTAAAGGTCTTTACAGTCAATGACACAAGCAAAATCATCAACAATCGTGACATTTCAGTTGACTACGGAGGGGAGTCCTACTTCAGCGTCAATGTAGCGACTGGCGATGGCCACGCCGTTGTGGGTGCCGCTGTCAAGTTCACAATCAACGGAAAAACCACACCAGTGCAAACTGATGCTAACGGTATAGCTAAAATCAAAATAACTGATGTTCCTAAAAAGTACACCATGACAACCACATACAACGGAAAATCAGTCAAAAACACCGTTACTGTAAAGCAAGTCCTCACAGCAAGCAAAGTCACTATCAAAAAGACAGCCAAGAAATTTACCTTGAAAGCAACCCTTAAAATCAACGGCAAACTACAGAAAGGCAAAACCATCAAATTCAAATTGAATGGTAAAACCTACACTGTCAAAACCAATGCCAAAGGAGTTGCACAAAAGACATTAGGCAAAAATGTCATCAAAAAGCTCAAAAAAGGTAAAACATACACTGTCAAAGTAACATACAAAAAAGACACAATAAAAACAACTGTTAAAGTTAAAAAGTAGATGATTTTTATCTACTTTTTTTCTATTTTTTATTTTCTATTGGTTTCCTTTAAGATACTGTTGATAAAAAACAATAGCTACTTTTTTTAGATTTGATTTAATGAATCAATATTAACCTTAACGACCAAGATATTGGAAATCAAATCTGATTTTAAACCATAATATATGCACGAGTTCCATAATACAAGTTTTGAATAGCAGATTTCCAACTTTAATGTTAATTTCATCACAATTGCATTCCTTGTACGAACTTGCTTTTTTTATTCATTTCGTACCTGCGCTTGACCCAAAATGCTTAAACATTCTTGTATATTATAACTTCTCAACTTTGAATGTATTTGCTCAGGCCATTAGTTGCATATGTTGGATGTTAATTTTTTTTATGCGAGCCCGCAAGAACCTCCAAAATTCCGCAATTACCTCCCTGCATATGTACGGACCTGCTTTTTTTCATTGCATCGTTAGTTGATGTTGCAGATACTGAAGGTCTTGTATCGTTAGGTTGGATGTGATTAGGAAACTATCATTTTAACAAAGGCCGAATTCAATAAGATTATTTGTTGATAAGTTCAATTTATAGATATGAGAAAAGTAAAAGAGAATCCTGATTGGAAATTTCCAAAAACACGCAGAACTGATTTTACCAAGGAAGAGATGTTGGACATTATAGATTTTTATTTGCAGTACAAACCAATGCTTGAAAATCGAGAACTCTTTGATCCTCATGATTTTACAATGTTGTTATATATGTATGAAATGGTGGATGTGAATTATATTGACAATATGACTGAAATCAAAGAAAAATATGGAAAACGATATGTTGAAGATCTCTCTAAAGAAAAGTTAGATTTCCTGGAAATAATAACTATTTTTACATTAATACATAGGGCTGAACGCCATTCTGGTGGTGGATGGTATGAGGATTGCGTAGAAGATGGCACATACTATAACTTGCTTTGCAGATTAGAGGAAATAAAAGCGGAACTGGAATAATTTGATATATACGAAATTATGCAACTAACTCTTCTGGAATCAACGCCGCAATAATCTGAAGGTTAGATATCACCATAGTGAAAAGCAACAACTTCAATCAATTTTAACAGCGCCAACTTTCAATATATGTGGCACTTGAAGCATGTTAATAATTCCCAATTCTCCAATCTATGCAAGACACTATGCAACTCCGCAAGCATGCTCTAAATCCCCAATGTGTAGTTACTACACACTTGGCCTAAAGTGCATAGGGTGACAGTTTTGATTGATGTACTTTTTTGTGGGTGAATGTACAAAAGTGTACGTTATTACCATTTTTTATTGTAAAATATGTTGTCACATATACTTGCAATCATGAATGCAACCATGAAAGACCTTGCATTCGCCAGATTAGCAGGAAGCAGGAGCATTTGGGTAGGGATTGGTGTTGATATTGTTAAATGAATAGGAATTGTGTTTATAATAGAAATGACTTCACACATAATAAACTGATTAGCAATAATGTTAATCTAATGCAATTATAAAAAATGATTGGGTAATAAAAAAACTTGCACAAAATTCATACAATATTTTGAGTAAGGTGGCAAGTTCCGCACACCTTGACCTTAACAATCAAATCAACATACTAATTCCAAATTTGACATAACATGATTATCTCACAATTCCTACGAGAAAATCCACATGTCCAAGTTGCCATTTTGGCTTGGATATCGTCAAATCAGCAAACTCAAACATGTAATTAGTATTATGATTTTAGTTTTTAATAAAAATAGTTGAAGTGCGAAAATGTGCTTTTGCACACTTCCACAAAGTTTAAATAGATTTTACAGGTTCTAAACAAAATGAACCTAATCCCCAAAGATAGATGAATCAATAGCCTGGAATTGAATCTCGTTTTCACTACAGAACTCTTCGATTTCTTTTAGAATCTCTGAGATATCCTCTCTTGAATATTCATTTTTAAAGTAGTAAACAATCGGTTCTGCATTGGTGTAGACTCCGATAGACAATACTTCATCTGAATAGACGCGAATTATCAATGTATTGTATATCTGAATATCCCTTATAATATTATTTTTAGCCTTTCCGATTGAAGTTTCATTTCCAATTGCCTTGATTTCAGAGGATTCATATTCCTGCTTTAATTTCAGGATCTTATCCTGGTCTGTTAAAACATCCATTTTAGGTTCCATTTCACCTAACTTTTCCTTGAAGAGCTTTGCATTGTGCAACCTTTCCTGAACATCATCAAGCTCCTTTTGCAGATTTTTTTCATCCTCTATAAGGGAGTTGATGAAAGCTTCGGATCCGTTGTTGAAGTTTTCATACATCTCAAGGACATCCCTTGGAGACAATATGGAATGATTCTTGAAGAATTCCTTGGTGTGTGATTTTACGCGTATGCTCAATGGCTTGAGCTTTTCCTTTTTGGATTTCTTGTCGAAGTCAAAGAATTCCTCTGCAAAATCATTGCCTCTCCTGTGTAGGGCATTCATCCTTCTTGAAAACATTTTTTCAAATTCTTCACGGGACATGTCTTCAGGGAAATTGAACTCGAATTCACCTGGAGTGTATGACCCTCCGAACCTTTCGTTTCCGAATACGAATTTTCTTGGGTTTTCTGTTCTTTTTTGGTTTGACATTTTTTCACCCCATTAATTGTATTACAAATTTGATTTTTGTATACAATTAAATATTGTGCTGAGGTAGTATATAAATGTATTCATTTTTAAAAAATGTATACTCAAAAATTTCAAAAAAATAATGTCATAACCGTCTTTCAATCAGAAAGCTACTTGCATAACTCTGCACTGATCTTGAAAACTTCTTCAATGTCTTTTGGATATTGGAGCACGAGCTGCTTTTCCTTGAGTTCCTGTGAAAAACCGGCCATGTTGTATTTTGAATAATCTCCAACCTGCAGAGTGTCGCAGACAGGATAAGACTTTATCTCGCCATTCAGGTAGGAGAACAGAAACTCAATGCTTGATAGATTGTCCTTCATGGACTCCTCATAGAACTTTCTTGGAGCGTTCATGGTATAGAACAGCCCAACATTGACCTTGCCTGTGAAATAGCTGGACCCATCATCATAAGACATCACGCAGAAAATAAGTCTCTCAAGCAATGCCCTGAACTCGCTTGTAGGCTCTCCAAAGTATATTGGCGAACCGATAAGCAATGCATCGGCATCCAATATCTTTTCAATCACAGGAGTCAGGTCATCCCTCCAATAACATTTTCCTTTGGTTTTGTCTTTCATTTTGCAGACAAGACAACTTCTGCAACCCTTAAAGACCAAGTCGCATAAGTTTATATATTCAGTTTCGGCACCGACTGATTCAGCACCCTTTTGAGCTGATTGCATAACCTCAGCAGTATTCCATTTCTTTCTTGGACTTGCATTAATCACAATTGCCTTCACATTAACACCAACTAATTAACTTTTTGTCAAGGATAAATAAATAATTGATGAAAAACAGCTCTTATCAAAACATTTCAATTTTTATCTTGAAAAATTTATTAAATTAAAAAATCTTATATAAATTATATGATAACTAATGGAGTAAAAGAATGATTTCAAGATTAAAGGAAATAAGTCTGGGTAACTGGATGCTAATCGGAATGATTTTAGGTTTAATTGTAGGCCTAATATTGAATTTTTATGTTAACGACCCATTTATTAAAAATGTGATACTCATTGATAATGTCTTCACATTAGGGGGAACCGGATTTATTAAGCTAATGAAAATGCTTGTTGTGCCTCTCGTTTTCTTCTCGATAGTCGTTGGAGTGGCTTCAATTTCCGACATTAAGAAAATCGGTGCAATCGGAGGACGGGCAATACTGATATACCTCGTCACAACTGCATTGGCAGTTACAATTGCTCTTTTGATAGCAGGCTTGATAAAGCCAGGTGTCGGCTTGAACATGGTTGGCCTTGCACATACCAATGTCACAACAAACGTGACCCTGACAGACACCGTTTTAAGCATGATTCCGGACAATCCGTTTAGCTCCCTTGCCAATGGGGAAATGCTGGCGGTCATCATATTCGGATTGCTTGTTGGAATAATATTGGCCAAGTTAAGGGATGAAACAAATGTGGTTAATGACTTCTTCACCCAAGCAAACAAGATCATGATGGAGATGACACGTATCGTCATGAAATTTGCGCCTATTGGAATATTCTGTCTGATGGCGAAAACATTTGCCTCACTCGGATTTGAAGGAATACTGCCTTTAAGCAAATATGTAATCTGCGTGCTTATAGGTCTGGCCATACAGGCTTTTGTCGTCTATCCATCCCTGCTTGTTATCTTGACAAGATTAAATCCAATCAGATTCTTCAAGAAGTTCTTCTCAGTAATGTTTTTCGCATTTTCATCATCAACATCGAATGCGACAATCCCTCTGAACATAGAGAAACTTTCAGAGCTTGGTGTTTCACGTGAGGTCTCATCATTTACAATCCCACTAGGGGCCACCATCAACATGGATGGAACAGCAATCATGCAGGGCTGTGCCGTGATGTTTGCAGCCCAGGCATACGGTATGGATCTGGGAACAACAGCGCTCATTACAGTGATATTCACTGCAGTAATGGCTTCAATCGGAACCGCAGGAGTTCCTTCAGTAGGATTGATCACATTGAACATGGTGTTCAATTCCGTAGGCCTGCCTGTGGATGCCATCGGAATCATAATGGGAATAGACCATATTCTGGACATGTTCAGGACTGCCGTGAACGTGACTGGAGATGCGATATGTACAATCATCGTTTCATTCAAGAACAAGTCCGTGGACCTGGACATGTTCAAGGGCAAGAAGAAACCGGGAAAAACATGGGACGATATAACCAGATTTTAAACAATTATTGACCACACCATTACCATTTTTTATTTTTTTAACTCAATGAAATTTCTATTCTTTTATTTATCATTGAATAAAATCAGTATTAACAATCAGGGATGGTTTTGAAATTAAAAACAGAAAAAGTATTGTTATTTTGCCGCACTAACTCATCAATAGAATATAAGATAAGTGAAATCGGCAGTCTTGCATTTCACATAGAATTTTAAGTAATGAAAAAAGTTAAAAAATAATATGAATTATTTTTTAGCTTCTATTTTTGTTTTTCCATTCATGTAAGGGACCAACACTTCAGGAATCTTAACGCTGCCGTCAGCCTGCTGATAGTTTTCCAGAATGCAGCACATTGTCCTTTCGGTTGCAATGGCTGTACTGTTTAGGGTGTGCAGGATTTGGGCATCTCCAGAGCCTGCCCTTCCGACACGTGTCTTGGTTTTTCTAGCCTGATAATCCTTACAGTTAGTGCATGAAACCAATTCCCTGAATGCTCCTGAGCCTGGGAACCATGCTTCAAGGTCGTATTTGATGGAAGCATTATCGTTAAGGGCTGATGACACGATAGCTATTATCTGATATGGAAGGCCCAATTTCTGATAGATTCTCTCGGTCACTTCCATCAGGTGATCATGCTGATTTCTTGAATCCTCAGGGGTTGAGTAGATGAACTGCTCTATCTTTTCAAACTGATGGACCCTGAATATTCCTAGGGTGTCCTTTCCATGTGAGCCTGCCTCTTTTCTAAAGCAGGTTGAAAGTGCGCAGTATCTTAAAGGCAAATCGTCAGGTGATATGATTTCATCCCTGTGAAGAGCGGCCAGGGTCTGTTCTGCAGTTGCAATAAGGTACATGTCCTCGTTTTCCACCTTGTATAAGGTCTCTTCAAATTCACCAAGCTCTGAAGTTTCCGCTGCAACTTCCCCCTTTACAAAGAACGGTGTCTGCATTGGGATGTATCCTTCAGCTTCAAGTTCGGAAAGCGCAAATTGAATCAGGGCCAGATTAAGGTGCAGGATGTCTCTTTTCAGGTAGTAAAAGCGAGCCCCTGCAATGCTTGCCGCAGTTTCAAGGTCGGCTCCGTCAATCTTGTTTATCAAATCAACATGGTTTAAAAGTTCAAAATCATGCTCAGGGATTTCGCCGTAGGTCCTCACGACCACATTGTCATCTTCAGTGTCGGAAATAGGAACGTCCTCATCGATTATGTTTCCTACCTTGTATCTGTAATCCTCTCTGAGTTTTAAATATTCAGCATTTTTAGCAGTCAATTCCTTGATTTCGGCTGCCACTTCTTTAGACCTTTTGATTACCTCGTCCAAATTGCCTTCTTCTTTTGCTTTTTTAAATGATTTGGACAATTTGTTTTTTTCAGACCTTAAAGAATTCAGTTTTCTTTCACCTTCTCTCCATAAGGTGTCATACTCGATTACCTTTTCAACATTTTCTGTGTCTCTAAATCTTTTCTTTTCAGAGTCAATGATTAATTCTGGATTTTCTCTGAACAATTTAATATCTAACAATTTTTGTCCCCTAAATATTTTATACACTTTTAATTTTGATTTTTTTGTTTTTTAAAGTTATTGATGAAAATTAAAAAAAGTAGGTATAATATGGCTTCATCAGCCATATCATTAAAGTTATCATAACAATGCTTGCCTAAATTCAGCTTTCACATCATTTTTAATCTTATCTGAGTAGGTTTCCTCATTGACCCCCACCATAGCTATTTCATACAGTATCCTGTTTAGGGATTTTCCCTTTTCAGTCAATTTGTATCTTACATTTTTCCTGTCATACCGATCGGCAATACGATGAATCAAACCGTTTTTCTCCATATCTTTCAGGCAGTTGCTTAAGACCTTGTTTGAAAGTTCAGGTTTATCTTCCTTAAATTCATGAAAACGGGATTTACCAAAGAATAAATCACGTATGATCTGAATTACCCATTTCTTATTGATTAATTTGACAACTAATTCTATAGGGCATGATTTAATATATTTATTAGTTTCCATGATGGCATCCTCCTAAAAATCGATAGGCTATAATGACTTGTTTTTAAAGTATATAAACCTTTCGTTTTTTGGTGAGTGAATGGTTACAAAAAGCATTTATATGCCATCATTATAAGTTGTTATTGAAAGCTACACCCATGGCTTTCAACTTTGAGGAGATAGCACAGTTAAACTGAATGAAAATGAGTAGTTTTTCTAAACATAACGCAGGATGTCTTGAATATGAAATCAATAAATATTCTTTAAGTTCTGTTAGAAACAACATCAATAGAATTGACTTTGCATCATGCCTAATGAACCACCATAGGATTATTTCCTCCATATATTCATTGGATTTCAAAAAAGGAATTTTTTGATATGCATTGCGCATTACCTCCAAATTCGAACTCAAATAACCCATTTTCCTACAAAAAAAAGGTAAATCAAAAAAATTCCTGCTATCTCACCTTTTTTTAATATTAGTAAACTATTTATCTAAATATGATACAAACTATTTATAAGAATTAAAAAGGTGACATGATATGGAAATTAAATACAACCAAAGATCTTTCAGCTATCCGAGCATAATCAAGGGTCTAATCCACGAAGTGAGCAAAAAAGATTTTGACTTCTTCCAGATAGTATATTCAAATGACAATTATGGAGATTTCTACAAGGAAGAAGACACCCTAATAGAGTTCAGAGAGGACCACATCAAGGAAACCTGCGAAAATGGGGATGTAATATACTGGAATTACTCAAACATCTCCAGAATTGTGGTGTCCAACAACTCACAGTCAAAAGAAGATAAAGAAGAGACAGATGTCTTTGAAGACGATGACGACTGGACAGGACACAGAATCCAGTTTTAAAAAATAATTTGTATTGAATTTGACAATTCAATACTCAAAAACCTTTTTTTATAATAATTTTTCTTCCCATTCCTTGACTTTGAATCCGACCAGAACAAAGTCGTCGCCAACGACGATTGGCCTTTTTACAAGCATTCCATCTGTTGCTAAGATTTCAAACTGTTCCTCTTCAGACATGTCTGGGAGCTTGTCCTTTAACTTGTTTTCACGATATATCTTGCCGCTAGTGTTGAAAAATCTTTTCAACGGCAAGTCAGACTTTTTATACCAGGCCTCGATTTCACCAGCATTCGGATTGTCTTCGACAATGTGTCTGGATTCATATTCGATGTCGTGTTCATCTAACCAGTTTTTTGCTTTGCGGCAAGTTGAGCATTTTGGGTATTGTACGAATAACATAATATTTAATTTGGTTTTGAAATTAGAAATACTTTATTATTTCAGACATGTCATCGACAACACCTAAAACATGCGGGTTTTCAAAGTCCTTTTGATTTCCATATCCCCATCTTACCAAAATGCAATCTATTCCTGCATTTTCAGCAGTTTTGATGTCTGTTGCGGAATCCCCTATATAGATTGCTTCATCAGCATCGACACCGGCCTTTTCAAGAACTCTATTGACTCCATAGGGATTTGGCTTTGACGGATTGGGATAACTGTGGCCTTCGATGGCTGTAAAGTCAATGCCTGAAAAATGCCTTTCAACGAACTCATTTAATGAATAGTTCAATCTGTTTGAGTTGATGGCAAGCAATATGTTTCGGTCTTGTAGATTTTCAAGAAGATCAAGAGAATCAGGAAACGGAACTGTCAAATCCTTTTTAGATGAATTGTAAAAATCAAGATATGTTTCCTTCACTTCCTCTACATTTTGGGGAGTGCTGTTTTCCCCCAGCACCAATGAGACAATCTCATCGATGTTTCCGCCCAAGCATGGAATGTATTCCTCGCGCGTCATGGTGGGAAATCCATAGATTTCCAAAACCCTGTTAAAACAGATTACTACATCACATATGGAATCGAACAATGTTCCATCAAAATCAAAAATTGCGAGCTTTTTCATGGTTTAGAATCTGTAAAAGTAAATATTTAAAACTTTCTTAAATCCTTTAAAGGTTTAATTTCCCTTCCTTAATGCATACACTGCTATTGGAAGGGCCAATATTGTGATGAATGAGGATATTAAATAAACGGGAGCATATCCGCTGGTTGCAGAAACAAAGCTTCCAAGCAGTGCCGGACCGAAGCCCATTGTCGCATCACAGAATATGAAAAATGTGGATACCGCATAGGAGCGGCGATGTTCGGAACTGTTTCTTGTAACAATTGTTGTGCATGCCGAATTAAGTGTTCCGAATCCTAAGGCAGCACAGACTGCACATACAATGACCGTCAATGTTGAAGGATATACTGCAATCAAAAACAAACCTACTGACTGTGCTATGATGCCTGTAAAGCAGATTATTCTATCCCCATGCCTATCCTGAATCTTGCCTGCTATCGGCCTTGACAGGACCAGGACAACCGAATAGATTATGAAGAACCATGAAAATGCAGTTGTCAGGTTAACCTCAACGGCATAGAGCCTGTAAAATGAGAGGATTGAAACGTAACCGAGACTTGTCAGTGCGGTGAAAAGGGATACTGGAATTGCCTTAATTTCAAAGACCTTTTCAATTCCACTATAGCCATCATCCTCTTTTTTAACCTTCTCAGGATTGTTTCCAGGGTCGTGTGCACTCACATCGACAAAATAAATAAAAATCAGTGCAAGTGCAGAAAAGACACTTGCAGCTCCAAAACAGCCGTATGGGCCAACGCAGTCATATAGAAATCCACTGATATATGGGCCGAGTCCCACAGCTATTGTGGTTCCAAGCATGAAATAGCCGAAAGCCTCTCCGAAACGCTTTTTTGGAAGCACGTCAGAGGCTATTGTAACTATCGCATTGGCCGTTGCTCCAAAACCGATTCCGTGAATGAATCGAACCGCCAAAAGCAAGGTCACGTCACTGACTACAAAATACAAAAGACATGATAGAAAATGAATGCTCATGAATACCAAAGCTATCTTTTTCCAGCCGACTTTTTCCAAGGCATTTCCGGAATAGATTCTGGAGCAAAGCCCTCCGAAAATATACAATCCAGACACTAGCCCGGCAATGGTGGCTGATGATCCTAGAGCTGTGGCATACTCTGTTACAGTTGACATTAAAGCATACATCACCAAAGCTGAAAACAGCAGCGCCCCAAAGACCAGAAAGAATGGCTTCGTAAAAATCTTTTCATCGTTCACATTGGCATTCATTAATTATAATTAGTAAAATGAAATTTAAAATAGTTTCTATGAAAAAAAGAGGGAAAAAAGTAAAATTTTGAGTTGAGGTTAACTGAAGCTGGGAACAGTCAATATTTCATCATGCTGTTCAACTTCTCTGGGCATAACATCCATTTGCCATACCTCTTCTTTCAGTTTTCAACTGGATTAATTGCTTTATACAAGAACCATAAATCCTGTTATAAACAAGTCTAAGTTAATTTAAATGATTCTAAAATTGCCTTTCCAGAATTCAAATCATCAAAAATCACTGCAACCCAATAATCATCACTGAAATATACTCCTTCATACCCTCCATAGTTAGTTTCTAGAAGTGTAAATTCTCCAACGGACCCGATTTTTTTATATCCATCATCTTCAATAAAACTGTTGATGACTTCATCCGCATCCTTTTTAACGGACATGATCAAAACTGAGACATTTCCGTTTGGAGTGTCATAATCATACATTTCCGTATTATTGCCTCCAAGATCAAAAGAAATATTTCCTGTTCTCTGGCCATCTATAAATAATGTAAATTTTCCGAAATTCTCTTCATGAGCCACTGCACTAACTGCAGCGGCACTTGCCATAATTACAAAAATTACAAACAATGCTAAAATAATTTTTCTCTTCATGCTTTCCCTCCTTATTATATTTTAAAAAATATTTAAAGTTAAATTATTAAAATCCTTTTTAGAGCGATGCTACATTGCCCCCATTATCATGAACGGCAGGAATATCACAAAATCTATCATGAGATGTGTAATGTATGAGTTCACGATATTTTTTGTTTTAACATATGGGCATATGTGGAATACGCAACCGATGCCTATGAGCAACATGCATTGCGCAATATTGAAGTCATAGGTTGGCATATGAATCAAACCGAACAATATGCATGCACCCACAATTCCTACAATAATTGAATTTTTCCTGTTTTTTGTGACGTGATAAGCCGCTGCCATAACTATCAGGAATATGGTGATTTTAAATAATTCCTCACCAAACAATGAGACCAGCAGATCGACTGTGACCAATAGCGGAGCTGCAGCTGCCGCTTCACCCAGAGGATTGCTTGTTCCAACAACTCCAAACATCTCCAATATCATGTTAATCGCCATTGTAGAGACTAAATAAGCTATTGCACATAATATTACTACCTTCATGTCCTTTAATTTTGGCATTTTAATAATCAGGCCCAATTTTCCCTTGCAGCAGTACGCCAATGGTATCAAGATAATCAGAATGTCCACAATAGCTGCCAATGGAAACGGCCAATGCTCATATCCTGGAATATATGCTGCCAGTCCAAAATAGAATGCGATTGTCAATATTACTCCAAACGTCAATACCGCCCATCCTATTATTGAAACTGACGGTTTACCGTTATAAAATGGAAAATCCAAATCATTTTCCTCAAATTTAAAAAAATCATTGCCCATGCATAATTTCTCCACAGATGTTATGATGTTATTTTTTTATTTCATCGTATTAAACTTTTTTTTCGACTTTTCAAAATTAAATCATTAAAAGCAGTGGTTTGATTCTGTGCAGAATTTGTCATATCTTAATGCGAAATGCGATTCGACTAGCTCAAGCTAATGGTTGAAATAGCTTTGCTGATATTCATTAAAACTAGCCCTAATTTAATTAAATAGACTATTTATCGTAAATTCTAATCATCAATTATAAAGTTATGGATAATTGATTAACTAATCAGTTAAAACACTAAACGTTTCACAAAACAGACTGATTTTTCATTTCCCTATTTAATCATGTCTTCAAGCAAATGTACCAGTTCACTTTTTCGAATTTCTGTATGCAAAATATGCTGCAAGTATCAGGCAGACTATTGCAATCACGGCAAATATCATGGCATATAGATAAAACATTGATGCATCATGAATATGAATCATCATGTCATGATGATGCGCTGTCGCATAGCAGTATATCGCAACTATTGCTGAGATGACTCCTGCAATCGCTGAAATTATTAGTTTTGCATCCATAATCCCCTCTCCTTTTTTGTTATGGCATTCTTTTTGTATTTAAACATATATAATGTTATAAGCTCTGTGCCTCTTTTCGCACTTCCTCATTTAAGTCTCTGTTTTGAATAATAGCTCAACTAATATTCAGTTAAAACTTACCATGGAAAAAAAATCAATGCTTCTACCAACACACATAAAAAAAAATTTATGGTCTATTGTTTTTCCTTTTATTAAAACCAGAGGAGGAAAAAACACACAAACTAAAAATGGTCGTGGACATCGAAGCAAAAGAGCCTGTGAGCAGTTTAACCCCTATGCTCAGGGGGAACTTAAAGTAACGAAATGACCATGAAAAAAAGTTGATAGCATACGCTAACATCTCAGAATTATTGTTATAAAAAAAGTAGTTAATATTAAAAGTTTTTTTTACAAATACAATTTAAGAAATAGAAATTTAATTATCTAATAATTTATCAAGTTTTTTATGGAGATTTCTTTCCCATTCTTTAAACGTAATTTTTCCTGAAAGAAGTTGTTGCTCTAACTCTTTAGTTTCAGTATGATCAAAATCTAAATCAACATTTACAGGATTCTTTTTTGAATTAGTCATCTTTAGAAACTCTCCTAAAACTCATATATTTATTTAGTACTTCATTATTTAAATAATTATCCCAAAGAGCCTCAGCCCCAAATTCTACAGTAGGATTATTCAATTTTCGCTGCATCATATTCTTATAATCATCATAAGCAGCATTTACAATATCATTAACATTATTTTTTGCATTCTGACCAAATTCCACTATGAAAATATCTTTAGGGGTATGGACCATCATGCCTTTCATATTAATATCTTCATTCTTCAAAGCTTCATAAAAATCCTCAAAGTTGAAAGGTTCAAGACTTATATGACTATGTGCAGAGAATACATCATTATTCTTATAAAATGATAGATGTTCAGAACTTAAAGTCACATGATTTTCTTCATAATTTGTAACATAATCACTAACTTTCCCAGTTGTTAAATTAATTACATAACCATATTCACGAGATTTCCATTTACCATTTCTAACATATTGATCGAACCCCAACATATTATCCTTAATAATAATAGGATACTCTGAAGGAATTTTAGAGGGATCCAACCCCATAAACTCTCCAGTATAACGATGATTGGATAAATCTTTAAATTCCAATGGGGTTAAATCTACAATATAAGGTTCTTCTGGAGGTTCACCTTTACTTTCCCATACACTTAGGTATGTGCATCTGCATAATGGATGGAATGGTGGGAACTTCCCATTTTTAATTAGTTTGATGATATTGTGAACTCTTTCTTCTCCACGATTCGCAAAAGTTATATTATCATCATCGTTGAATTCAAAAGCATATCTTAAACATAGTTGGCAAACATTATTATCTTCAGCAGTTAAAAGTTTAACTTCAATATAACCTTCATTGATATATGATTGTAGTATTCCAGTATTTTGCACTCTTGATATTTCAGTTCTCGCAATCATTGTTGCTCTTTGTCTAGGTGTGAAGTTAGATCCTTCAAGTCTTTCCCCTGCAATACTTAGTATTTTTGGAGCAACAGTGTAAGGGTGTTCACCTGCAATAACTGCTTCATTAATTTTATTTTTTATTTGGATTCGAGTATCATTGTCTATTTTACTTATTAAATGATAATTGTAATCTCTCGCTATTTTAATAGCTTGTTTATCTGCTTCAGTATACTTGATATGCTCTCGCATATCAGTGTAACCTTTGGCTTTGCCTCTACGATAAACTTCATTAAGCAATGCTTCAACACTAGGATATTTACCCTCAAGTATACTATCCCATTCATCTTCCAATGATTGGAATACTTCAACTTGGTATTCTGCTTCACCGAAGAAATAATCTCTTGCTTCTTCAGATTCTAACCAACGTATACTTGCATCAATCTGACTATCCAATAAATTCATTATCAAATCATAATATCGGATAGTTTTTGGATCTTCAACTTTAGTGATGTCGAATTCATCCCACATGTCAAAGTAATCCAATAACATATGATTAGTGACGAGCTTCTCTTTAAGAATAGACATGGTTTAATACATCCTTTTTAATCTTTCAAGGATAATTGATTTATTTAATTCTTTATCCACTTCCTGTGGTGTGATTAATACTGATTGGTCTAGGTTTTCAGGACTTGTTGCAATAGCATATTGACTATAATTCATTGGGACATTACCCCATTCAACAGGTTCCAAACCATAACCAGTTCTAACTTCATTTATATAAGTAGTTCCGTTACGTAATTGCTTATCTTCAATTTCGGCACGGTTTAATTTATTCTCATGATCTTCACGAATAAACTCAAATAATTCTTGGAATCCACTACGGCCTAAGTTTTTATTGAATGCATCTTCAATTACTTTACAACTAGTGTTAATGTTTTGAATAATAGCTCAACTAATATTCAGTTAAAACGCAGTTTGCACTGCTTCGGGGTCAGTAATCATGGATGACAACATCCAAGTACCGCGAGGGTATGATTTTTGAGAACCGTTTAATAATGTAAAACTAGTGTCCTTGTCCAAAATAAAAGATTCAACAGGGTCTCCGATGGTTTCTCCGGTAAACTGGAACTTATGTTCCTCATCGTTTAATCGGTAATCATGGTAAGTTTTTTCAAAATAGTTTATTTGTTCAACGGTTAAAGGAGGTTCACCACGGCTAAAATCACAATCCGGTACTCCAGGTATCATGACGGGAGCGGTGAGTATAACTGAACCATCTGGTTGTTGTTTAACAATATTGTTAGTGATAGCAGTCAACCCCCTTACAGTCTTTTTTTTAGAGAACTAAACCCCTAGTTTGAATCAGACCTATACCTTAAATTTTTTAAAAAAAGAATTTTAAAATAAGAATTTAGTTCTCTTCAATATACACTGTAAGGGATAAAATTCCGAAATAAAAATTAGTGGGTGTTGCAGGATTTGAACCTACAATTGTTGGTCTGGAGCCAACTGTACTAGCCAGATTATACTAAACACCCCAAAAAATAGTAAAAAATATTAGTAAGCGGGAGTCGGCCGGACTTGCACCACACAACTTCAAAGACTACATATACCTAGGAGTTTCATCTTTGCGTTTTACTCGTTAAACTACATACTCCAAAAAAATAGTAAAAAAAGATTATAAAGATTTCTCAATAGTATCAACAGGTCTAGATAATAGTAATGGTTCATTAAAAATTTTATCCCAATTCCACTCACGACTATCATAATACCCACAATCAGATTTATATAAACTTTTTATGAAATTAGGATCCCATTCCAACAGATTATCCAACTCAATTAATATTTGTTTTTTTTCATCTGGAGTTGTGTCTCTTAAAAGCAATTCAATTACTTTTTTTTCATACTCTTCATAAGTTAATGGATATTTTCCCATAAATCTCATCCTCTCAATACTTTTATTAAATTTTCAAAATTAACCCCAAATGTTGATTCAAATAACATTTTATTATCCCTAATCTCTTCAGCAGCAGGATAATCTTTACTGATGTTTACATCACTGTAAAAGTCAACATCAAATTCATATTTGCTTTCTGTTTTGAATAATAGCTCAACTAATATTCAGTTAAAACAAAAAAAAATAAGTAAAAAAATAGTTAGATGTGTACTAATACACCTTAATAAATAACATTAGGATCTTCATCCAACAAGACAAGATCTCCTGGACGTGAAGGACGGTATAATGGATTAGGTTCTATAAGCTCACTAAGTAAGTTATCTTTTTGATCATATAATCTGATACGCCTATATTTTCCACTGATTCTACCTCTCCAACTCCATGTTCCAGTTTCACTTGTTGCAAAATCCATTTTTATGGTCATACCATTTGGTAATTCCATAATATCTAATTCATCATCACCAACACGTGTTAACATATTTAATCACCACCTAATCTTTGAATATTATTCTTCAATGAGAAAATCTTTAAATTCAGGATGTTTCTTAATCCATATAAGAAACTCCTCATCCCGTTCTTTCCAATGAAGTTTTCTGGATTTAGATAATTTCCAAGCTAATTCAGAAGCATATCCATTACCATCATCCAACAATCCTTCTTGATCAAGAAACTCCATATATCCAAATTCATCTATTTCCTCAAGAATGCGTACCGGGAGAAAACCTGGATATTTCTCCAATTCTTTCCGTTTAGCTTTGATTGCATCATAATTAATTTCCAAACAAATCACTCCTATATGTTTTGAATAATAGCTCAACTAATATTCAGTTAAAACTAAGCTCAGTGACCCAATGAGCAATTCAAGAATGAAAATAAAATAATTGTTATTCTGTTATTAAGTCTAAAGTACTTACAGCAGTACCTATCATACCCTCATCAGTAAAAGCAAGATTAGGGTACTCGGGATAATCATTCACATATCGATCATAATCATAACATTCATTTATATATTCATGTTTCATATCTTCAAGACCCATTTTACTATTGATGTACTCTAATTTAATATCCATGGGCCAGGTACTGTGTTCTAGGTATAATTCTTTAACTCGTTTAATGAACTCTTCTTCAGTCATGGGATATTTAGACTCATCAATTTTTTTCATAAAATAACCTCCGGAATATTCATAAACTATCATCCCTTACTTTCTCTGCAACATCGTAAGCAGTTAAATCTCCTTCTCCTTCACTAGCCTCAACAACATCATAAAAATCATATTTAGTTTGTTTTGAATAATAGCTCAACTAATATTCAGTTAAAACACTACCCAATTTTAGTTATTTTAGTTATTTAAAGTATTTATAATTCCCCATTAAAATATTTTCTTAGGACTTGAAAATTTACATCAAAAATATGGAAGTCGTCCTTAAAAACTTTAAAAACTAAACTTAAATTCATGATTATTCATCAATTTTTTAAGGACTAAAATTCTTAAAATAAAATTTGACTAGTCGTCCTCACCAGTGCAATCTAAATCCTCTAAATTTTTCTTCATTTATAATTGTTTTTACCAGATTGTTTGATTGATTATTGATGATTTCTGCATAAGTTAATTCTTCCCCATTGTAATTAATTGTGGAGTGAATTTTTTCCTGTATTTTGCCAACTATCAATTTTCTCTTCTCCAATTTTATCGAGTTATTTCTCTTATCCAAATCATCTGTTGTCACTCGATTTCTATTAACTAGATTGATAACAGTTTTATCAACAATCTGTTGGCGAAAATCTTCAATCAGGTCATATACCAAACTAGTTCTTTTATCCATATCAAAGTGCAATAACCCACAGTATGGGTCCAAACCATTGATTAAAATTGATTTTGTTATTTCACTTGCCAATATCGCATATCCATAATTCAACATTGAATTTAACAGATCCGTTGGTTTTTTTGTTCTTTTTTCAAATCCTATTTTTTGAGGAACTAGTAATTTGATAGCATTCCAATATTCATGGGAAGCCTTACCTTCACAACCCATTATCTTCATTTTAACATTTTCATGATTATTGGTTAGTTTAATTGAATTCAATTCATTTATCTGTTTTGATATATTTCCCCTACACTCATCAACAAGAGAAATCCTTTTTCGTTTATTCAATGTTGTCAATGTTGATTTTTGATTAATCATTTTAGATTTGATTATTTCACGGGCTATATTAATTCCTTTTTTGTTTTCACTTAGTTGATACTGCAGTTTTTTAAGTTTCACATTTCCCCAATCGGGAGATTCCAAAATATAATTTAACTTGCCGAAATAATCAAAAGAAATCAATTTAATGTTGTTTTGAGCCATTAATGTCAATGCGTCAAAAGTTATGTATCCTTTTCCGATTATTACAACACTTGAAATTCTGCTTGCCTTTATAGCATCTAAAATATTTTCCTTTTCCTTGATGATGATTTGATTATCCTTTTTGTGGAGGGATTTGTTGTATCCGTCGATTAAAATATTCATTAGAACACCCTATAGAAATCTTCCTGGAATTTAATTTTTCGTCCGAGATTCTCCTTTTTTGAATAGCACTTTTCACATAATGGAAAAATTAGTACACTGTCCTTTTGGCGGATGACCAATTTAATCTGATTTTTTAAATCATCTAATTCTAGATTATCCAGTTTTCCAATATATGCATTGCTTTGAATTTTTCTAAGTCCAAAATGTCTATAATACATCTTCAATTTTTAATCTGTTAGTCTTAAAGTTAATATCAAAAATAGCTAGAATATTCATATTAATACATTGGCTAAATCAAATTATGCTTTTTTCCAATTTCAGCAAAGCTGCCTTTTTATCGATTCCTGCCGCATAGCCCGTTAGCTTTCCGTTTGAACCTATCACCCTGTGGCAAGGTATCAGGATTGAAATCTGATTATGCCCTACGGCCCCTCCAACCGCCTGAGCAGACATTTCAGGCGATATCTTGGATGCAATTTCTCCATAGGTTGATGTTTCGCCATACGGGATTTCAGACAGCACTTTCCAGACTTTCACTCTAAATTCGCTGCCTTTGGGTTTCAGCTTGAAATCAATGTCAGGATTCAAGCCGTTAAAGTAATCGTCAAGCCAGTCCTTGACTTTTCTAAAAATAGCCAAATCATCATTTTCAACAATATCTCCAGAAATTGATGATAAGAAATGCTTTTGGCCGTAAAACCAAACGCCGCAAATAGCTTCGCCGTCACTTACAATCAGCATGTCCCCTATAGGTGATTTGTAATCCGTTGAATAGTGCATATATAATCCCTTTCAATCAATGTCAAGACTGCAGTTGGAGTTCCTATGAAATCCCTCCATCATTATTGGGGCATGCCTCCACACAGCATGAGTTAAAAAAAAATCAGAATGCCGTTTATCTTTCTAAGCGAAATCATGTTAATCCCTATAAAATTTGAAAAATTCCTCGAATTCCTCATCATCCATAGGCTCTGGAGTTGAGACGTTTTCATTAGACATAATGCTTGAAGCAAGGTCTCTGTATTCTTGTGCTTCTTCACTTTCAGGGTATTTTTCTACAACGGTTTTTGCATCTAATTCAGCGTCTTGAATTAAATTGCTCCTATGGATTGTGCCAACTACATGAGTTCCTATCTTTTCAGCGAATTCATTGACTATTTCCTCTTCCCTTTCGACATTCCTGCAGTTGCATACAATGCCGCTTAAGTTTCCCTTAAGCTTCTTGACGCCCCGAACAATATTGTTTGCCGCATAAAGTGACATGTACTCGCCAGAGGTTACGATAAGCACCTCATCGGCATACTTTTCACGCAAGGGAACTGAAAATCCTCCGCAGACAACGTCCCCCAACACGTCATAAACGACAACATCCAAATCGTCATTGAAAATATCAAGCTTTTCAAGCCTTTTCATGGCCACAATAACGCCACGTCCTGCACATCCAACACCCGGCTCAGGACCTCCGCTTTCAACGCATTGAATTCCTTTAAAACCTGTGAAAACCAAATCATCCTTTTCAGGAGCTCTATTGTCCTTTAAAGTGTTGACTACAGTTGGAATTCTTTTCCCATATAATGTGCGTGTGGTGTCCGCCTTCGGATCGCATCCGATTACAAGGCAGTTCAAATCATCGCTTGCCCATACGGCAGACAGGTTAGCCACTGTTGTGCTTTTTCCTATTCCACCCTTTCCGTAAATGGCTATTTTCTTAATCATCATTATTCCTCTCAACCAGCTTATAGACGAAATCGTTTTGCCTTACTTTCTCATCAATGGCTATCGCCACATTGCAACCTCTTGAAACCTCACTGACGCTTTCCCCTTCAATCTGCATCGAATCGATTGTGTGGGTAATGGATCCTGTGGTCCGGCCCTGAATCATTATCAGATCTCCCAAAGCCAAATCATCCCATATCCTTATTTCTGCGGCCTTCACCTTACTGTAGTAGTTTACAACCTGACCTATATCCTTTTTGATGTATTTGGACTGATTGTCTTCGCTTCTCTCAAATGGAGTTGAAAAGTAAAAGTTAGTGTCGAATCCACGGTTGAATACACTTGAAAGCTCATCCATCCATTCACTTTTAACCTCATAATTCAAGGAGTCATTCTCATAATCGTCAATTGCCTGCCTGTACACGCCGGTCACCATAGCTCCATAATCCGGACTTCGCGCCCTTCCCTCTATCTTAAATGATGCTACACCGCTTTCGATGAGTTCAGGAATGTGCTCTATCATGCACATGTCCTTTGGAGAAAAGAAGTTTGTCCTGTAGCTTGCATCATCGCTTCCGGTGATTAGGAATGTCTCATCCTCAACATCCGAGAAATTGATGACATTGTCATCCCCCTCTTCATATGTCAATGTCCAGTTCTTGCGGCAGGGCTGCAGGCAATCTCCGCAATTGGCGCTTCGGCCATAAAGCCCATAGCTTAAAAAGCAGCGCCCTGAAATCGCCATGCATATCGCTCCATGAATGAATATCTCCGTTTCAATCGGGGATTTTTCAGTGATTTCAGTGATTTCTGCCAGTGAAAGTTCGCGGGAAAGAATTGCCCTTTTTGCACCCAGTTTCTTCAGGGTCTTAAGGGTATAAGAATTAGTAACGTTTTCCTGAACGCTGATGTGGGCTTCAAGCCCATGTGCAACGGTTTTATCAATCAATCCGATGTCCGATAAAATTAGCCCATCAATTTCAGATGCGGAAATCCTCTCCAGATTGCTTTCAAGCTCACCGGCCAACCTTTCGTTTAGGATTACATTTGTGCATAAATAGGTTTTAGCCCCATATTCGTTGGCGATTTTGGATACTTCGGATAAGTCATCCAGTGAAAAGTTTTTTGCATTGGCCCTCATGTTATAGTCATCAAGGCCAAAATAGACTGCATCTGCACCGTTTTCCAAAACTGCACGCAGTGAAATGAAATTTCCTGCAGGAGCTAATAGTTCTACCATAAATATCTAAGGTTTGTAGTAGGTTTCAGCTTCAAGACCTTCAGGAATTTCTGTAGGATACTCTTCATTCAGACATCCCAGACATAAGTTCTCTTCAGGCATTCCGATAGCTTTGACTAAAGCAGGAAGTGTAATGTATCCCAAAGAGTCAATGTCAAGCTGTTTTCTGATTTCATCAGGAGAATAATTGGCTGCAATCAATTCTTTTTTGGTTGCCATAGCCACTCCATAGAAACATGGTGCAACAACAGGAGGGCAGCCTACTAAAAAGTGAATCTCAGCAGGCCCCGCTTCCTTTACTAGGTCAAGCAGCTGTTTGGAAGTGGTTCCCCTTACAATACTGTCATCGATTAATACAATCTTTTTGCCTTTAATTGCATCTTTTATAGGGTTCAACTTGACTCTTACCGCAAGTTCCCTCTCTTCCTGGGTCGGCATGATGAATGTTCTTCCGACATATCTGTTTTTGATTAATCCTTCACCATATGGAATTCCGGAAGCTCTTGAATAACCGACAGCTGCAGGGATTGATGAATCGGGAACTGGAATTACCAAATCAGCATCAATTGGATACAATTCATGCAATTGACGGCCGATATTCATCCTAGTCTCATAAACATTGATGCCGTCAATGGTACTGTCGGGTCTTGCAAAGTACACGTATTCAAACATGCAGTGTGAAAGCTTGCATTTTCCTGCGCTTTCCAACATGTGTGAGTTGATTTCATCGTTTTTAAAGTAAACTACCTCTCCAGGCACAACATCTCTAATGTATTCAGCATTGATTACATCAAAGGCTACGGTTTCAGAAGCCAAAATATATTCATCGTCTTTTTTTGCAATGGCAAGAGGCTTGATTCCCATAGGATCCCTTACTGCATACAATTCTCCATCGACCAGAATTGTCAATGCATATGACCCCACAAGCTTTTTGCATACTGCTTCAATGGCTGCTAAAACGTCCTTATCGTTATCGTAATGCTCTTTTTTAAGAAGGTAACATATCACTTCAGAATCACAATCGGATTTGAAATAAAAACCTTCATCGATGAGTTCATTTTTTAACTCTTGAGAATTAACGATATCACCATTATGGGCCATTGCAATAAATCCATCACCGAAATCAGTTACAAAAGGCTGTGAATTTTCCAGTTTTGATTGACCAGTTGTTGAATATCTTACATGGCCGATTGCTCTGTTTCCTGTTAAGCTATGGATATCATAATCCCTAAATACATCGGTTATTAAACCCATACCACAGTAATGATTCAAACCTTTTTCTGGATTAAAAGTAGCTATTCCTGCTGATTCCTGGCCCCTATGTTGTAAAGCATATAAACAATAATAAACAAAGGATGCAACATTTTTAGATTCATCAATAGAGTGAATTCCAACTATACCGCACTTGTCTTCTATATCTCCTTGCATAAGCAAACTCCCAATAAATAGTATAATTATAATTATGGCTAAACTACTATAAAATAATAATGTTTAGCATCATCAATCCCAGAAATTCTCAAAAGCATTTGGAATGTCATATTCCTCTCGAACTTCCGGAACTTTTTTTTCAGGTGCAGCATCATCCAAATCCTTCTTTAAATCATCAGAATTATCATCCACAAATATCAATGCGGTTCTGACAATGTTCAACCATTCAATGGCCTTTTCTTTTGATTGTGCAGCAATATGATTTTGGCCAACGATGATGTTGTCTGGCTTAAACCTGTTTGTGGCTATGACAATTCTTTCGCCGTCATTCAAGTCCTGCCTGAATGTATCCTGCCAGAGTTCTTCAAGATTGAAGACTTCCAGGATGTCTTTAGAGTAAATGTCCTCATAACGCAATTTAAAAGCAGAAAAATCTGATTTTATCTCATCTATATCTTCCATCAATTCCTTGTTTTCCTGAGATAAAACTTCATTTTCTTTTATTAGCTGATTATAATCATCCAGTAAGTTATTGTAGTTATGAGTTACCTTCATGAGCTTGTTTTCCAATGCATGGATATTAATCAAATTCAAAGAATAGGACAGTGTTGACTTTATTATTGAATTTAGAATCTCCTTTTCGGCCAGTTGAAAATCGATTGATTCATCTTCAATGACGATGTTGTTATAATCAAACAATCCAATATTATTAAAATCAGTTTTCAGTTCATTAAACAGAATGTTATATGTTTCATCATGCCCATATCCGCCAATCAGCAAAATGTCCGCACCGCTGGCAACTTTCTTAACAATGCTCAATTCTACAGTCGGAATGATGGATGAAACAATTATATTATAATCATTCTCAAGTTGGATGTTGTTTACTGCCTTTGACACCAGCTGTGCAATATCCAATCCTGAAACTATTATTCTTACATCGATTTTTGATTCGTGGTTTTCATTTTCCATGAAAATTACCTAAATTACATTTATTTTTTCATGCCAATTCCAGGCAGACTCTACAATCTGCTCCAGATCATATTGTGGAGTCCAACCCAATTCATCTTTAATTTTAGTTGAATCAGCTATCAGTATTGCAGGATCGCCTTCACGACGCTTATCTATTTTTACTTCAAAATCACGCTTAGTGACCTTCTTGCACATGTCAATGACTTCACGAACGGAATATCCTTCACCGTTTCCCAAATTGAATATGTTTGATTCTTTTTCTTTGCATAGATATTCATATGCCTTGATATGCGCATCCGCAAGGTCGTTTACATGAATGTAATCGCGAATGCATGTCCCATCGGGAGTGTCGTAATCATCACCAAAAATAGAAATGCTGTCCCTTTTTCCGATGGCCGCATCTAAAACTAAAGGTATCAAGTGAGTTTCAGGGTCATGCAATTCCCCTATCTCACCATCAAAATCACAGCCTGCCGCATTGAAATATCTCAAAGATACATAATTGAAATCACCTTTTTCGGCTTCCCTTTGTAAAGCCTTTTCGGTGATGAATTTGGAGTGTCCGTAAGGGTTGATTGGTTTTAAGTCAGTATCTTCAGTAATTGGAATCTTTTCAGGGTTTCCATAAACGGCGGCAGTTGAAGAAAGAATAAATTTATCCACACCAAATTCTCTCATAACCTTTAGGAGATTCAATGTGTTTTTATAGTTATTCTTGAAGTATTTTTGAGGAAGTTCAACGGATTCGGCTACGGATGAAAATGCAGCGAAGTGTATCACGCCATCGACGTCATACTTTTCAAAAACCTCCCTAATGTCAGCGCTGCCGAAGTCATAGTTTTCAAATTCCCCCCATTTGACGAAATTCTCATAACCCTTGCAAAGGTTATCTACAACAACGGTATCGTAACCTGCATTATGGAGAGCCTTATTGGTATGGGCTCCGATATATCCTGCTCCACCAGTAACCAAAATCATTGAAAACACCTAAATGAACTTACCTAATTTGAGGAAAGCTTTTGGAGATATTTTTATTAATTTTTTAACGATTTCAGTGGTTGAAATTTTATCAAAGCTTTCTCCTTCGAATGCATGGCCCAATTCATCCAGCTCATCATCGGACAATGTGAGCAAGTATTCCTGTACTTTCTTATATCTTTTAATTTCATGGTCCAGCTCTTCATGTGCCATCTTGTCATATAACTTCAAGAATTTTTTGGAGCAGTCTTCCTTAATGGCCTGTGCTGCCACTTGACCGGCACACATTCCACCAGTCATTCCAGAAATGATTCCTCCACCGGTCAATGGGTTTACCTGACCTGCGGCATCTCCAACAACCATGATATTATCAGCATAAAGCTTTTTGGTCATTCCTCCAACAGGGTCTCCTCCGACATTCAACTCAACGGCCTGAGCATTCTTCAAGTAAGGGCTATTGGCTACAAAGTCATCCAAATATTCCTTGGCTGTCTTTTCTGCCTTGTGAGGAAGGACTGCCAAACCTACATTTGCAATGTCATCCCCTTTAGGGAAGATCCATACGTATCCTCCAGGAGCGCAGGAACCTAAGTAAAATTCGATTACTCCCGGCTTTTCAAATTCAACATTGCACATTTCGTATTGAACACCAGATTCCATTTCTTTTGCTTTTGCAGCTGGCCTTAATCCAGCCCATCTTGCAATGTGTCCTTCAGGACCATCAGCAGCGATTAAGATTTTACATTTGAAAACTTCTTCTTTTCCCATTGATTCTGTTTTAACAATGTATCCATTATCAATTTTTTCAATTCCGGTTACTAAAGTTTTTATCCTAATTTCAGCACCAGCTCTTGCAGCATCCATTGCCATATGTTTATCAAACACTTTCCTTTCAAGAATATAACCCGCTTCAGGTATTTTCACTTGGTCTTCGGTTAGCCAGATATCGGTTCCGTCTGGTGTCTGAATCCTTACTCCTTCAATCTTTTTGGTAATCCAGCGAGGGGAAGGTTCGATTCCCAATTTTTCAAGTCCCTGAATTGAAACCCCTTCAGCGCATCTTTTTGGAGAACCAATTTCAGATTTCTTATCCATCAAAATAACTTTTGCGCCACCTAATGCGGCATGTTTAGCTGCAGAAGAACCTGCAGGTCCAGAACCTACTACTATTACATCAGTTTCAATCATAAAATCAATCCTCTTTTTCTAAAGCATCAATTGGACATGCCTTAATGCATGTGTCACAATCCTTACAATCATCATCATTAAATACCAAAGCGTACTCTCTTACTTGTATCAAATTTCTTGGACAAACTCCTGCACATTCACCACAGAATGAGCACCAATCTTTTACAATCATAAAATATCTCCTTAAATTAAATAGTTTAAGTTATAAATACTAAGTTTCTTATTATATTTAAAAGTTTAGTTAAAAATAGCTATAAAATGTATAAAAAAAGAAAATAAAATAAATTAAATTACTTATTTAATCAGTAACACTGGAACATCAGAATTTCTCAAGAGTCTTTCGGAGACCGAACCTATTTGAGTATCTGAAACATCATTTTCATCAAATGACACGAATCGATTGTTATTCGCTCCATGGGCATGAATAACAACCAAATCGGCACGGGTCTGGTCAACGATGAATTTCATGTCCCTTAATGGGTCTGCAGTAAGCAGATGCCCTATAACTTCAACTCCTACCTCATCGGCTCTTTTAGTGATTTTTGCCAAAATCGCATCCCCTGAATCCTCTTCGGAATCATAGCTATTTAATGAAAATTCCTCCAGGACATGGACTGCAGCAATTTTGGATGAAAACTTTTGAGCTATTTCAATGGCAACCTCTGCCGCATCATACCCGTATTCAGATCCGTCAACCGGAACGCAAATGACATCAAACATCTAGCAATCCCCTTTCAAGTAATCCGCATGGCAGAAATCAATGAAATTGTCAACAATCCCATCAATGTCTTCGCTGTCATCGACTATCTTTCCATCATCCATGAAAATTGCCCTATTGCTCAATTCCTTGATAAAATCAGTGTTATGGGAAATCATTACAACGGTGATTCCATATTCCTTGGAAATCTTTTTAAGTGAATTTGTAACATCCCTTAAGGTAACAGGGTCCAGATCACCGAACGGCTCATCCAAGAGCAAGAATTTAGGTCTTGAAACCAAAATCAACGCAAGCATTACACGTACCTTTTGACCTCCTGACAGTTCATATGACTTTCTATGCAGTATGTCCAAATCCAAATCAAGGCTTTCAAAAATATCGGCCACCGCTTCTTTGGTTGCGGTTTCGGGAAATCTTGGGAACAGGTCATTTAATATTTCCGCATCAAGTCCTATCTGTTCCAGACGATTTTTCGCTTCAGATTCCGGCAAGTCTGTTAAGAGATAAAATGAATCCAGAAGCTCTTCGCCGATTCCGATTTTCCTGGCTCTTTCCTGCGCATCCTTCACGATGTTTTCATTCTTATATCCCAATCTTGTAGCCAGCTGGCTCAATACTGTTGCATAATGGGTGAGCGCAAATTCCTGATGCATGAAACCCAATTTGGAACGTATCTTCATACGGCTCATGCCCGGAATTTCAATATCTCTCCACTCTCCATCGACATAATAGAACACATCACCCTCATCCGGATAGTCAAGTCCACCTAGCATCCTTAAAAGAACAGTTTTTCCAGCTCCGCTTGGACCGATTATGCTTAAAATATTCTCCTTTTGAACTTTGAAATTGATATCTTCCATCTGAAGGACTTCACCGCCTGTCAGCAAATAGAATCTCTTTTTGATATCGCGGGCATCAATGACATCCTCATCTGTAGAGATGTTTTCAATGTCCACGACAGGTTCCATATCGGCCATGAATTTATCGCAAATCTCTTCAGGAGTTCCTTCATCGGAAATTTCACCGTCTTCAAGTAAAATAACCCTATCTGCCAGATACTTCTGGACATCAGGCAAATGGGAAACCAGAACGACAGTAATGTTTAATTCATTATTGATTTTTTTAACTGCATCCAATATTTCCTGCTTGGTTTTAGGGCATGCCATAGTTGCAGGTTCATCCAAAAGCAATGCTTTAGGTCGTTTGGCAAGTTGACGGGCCATGATGAGTCTTTGCTTTTCACCACCACTAAGCACTGAAGCATAGTGGTCCTTTTTATGAGTAAGTGAAACCAGTTCCAAAAGTTCATCCGCTTCATCACCGAATTCGCTTTCAGCAACTTCAAAATTAGTATCTCCCTCATCAAAGTATTCCCTTGCATACAGTTTTCTTAATACGTTTTCACGCACTGTATCCGGCCATAAACCGAAAGATCTTTGAAGATGAATTGCAGTTTCTTTTTTAAGATTATTGTAATAGTATTGAGAAGATTTTTCGTTGATGCTAACATCTCCAACAGTAACGCTTCCAGCATCAATATGTTCAACTCCCCTTAAAGCCCTTAAGAGTGTTGTTTTACCGGAACCGCTTTTTCCCATGATTCCAAGAATCTCGCCTTCCTTGACTTCAAAACTGACATCCTTAAGCGCCTTGACTTTAGTTCCATCATCCAATTCATAATCTTTACTTACATTTTCAACTTTTATCATTCTCATGCCCCATTTTATAATATATAATCTATATTCATGAAACTATTTATATTTTATAGACATATAATTAAAAAATAAGTGATTAAAATGGCTAGCGACAATAAAGTTCAAGAATATATCGACAGTTTAGAACAGGAAAAAATAATGATTGAAACTCATTTTGCAAATATGGAAAGAATGCTAAAGGACGATCCTAAATTAGACCAGCAAAAAGCATTCGGACTACTGTCTAACTTTCACACATTAAATATTCAATATGAGCAATTATGTAATGACCTGATTACATTCCTCAGGATATTTAAGGATGATGAAAATGAAATCCGACTCTACAAAACCGATGAGCTTGTAGAGCTATTGGAAGAGAAAGTTAATCAATTTTAGCTATTATAGAAAATTGATACACTATCATGGCCACCTGTAGTTGAGTTTTCAGCTACAACTTCACCATTTCTTAAAAGTTGGATTTTAATTTCTCCTTCGCCGCTTAATTTTTGGGCATTTATCTTTACATTATCCCATGCAGCGCAATTAAGTGTAAATGTATTTTCACCAGAACCTGATTTTCCAACCAAATAGTCCGGATCACCCATTTCAGCATACCAAGTACCATTGTATGAAATTACAACTTGATATGGATGGGAAGATGCCTGTTGCTGACTTCCATCATCGTAAATAACATTTAATGACTCATTATTTGAAGGTTGGGAATTATTATAAATAAAGGAAAATAATAACAAAGCAACAATAATAATACCCAAAACTATTAATATTTTTTTACCCAATCCTACATTCCATCTGCCAGTATTGGTCTTTTTAGGTTTAGTACTTTTATTGCTGGAAAGTAGGTATGCGCAATTATCACAATAAACAGATGAGGATGCATTTTCATATCCGCATCTTGGACATTTTACCATAAATTAATACCTTTCAATATTTCTTATGAAAACTTTTAAAAATACTTATATTTAAATGTAATGGAAAATGAGTGGTTTTTTCTATAACTTAATTTAAGATTAGTGATAATAATTATAGACATTTTCAGCCGTTTTTTGATTCATACCCTCTATTTTAGCTAAATCAGATATTGATGCCTTTTTAATATTATCTATTGTGCCAAATTCTTTTAAAAGATTCATCTTCCTTTTTTTGCCAATTCCAGCAATATCATCAAGTGAAGAGGCTGATATATCCTTACTACGGAGTTTTCTATGATATGTAATTGCAAAGCGATGGGATTCATCCCTCACCTGCTGAAGCAAATGCAATGCCTTATTGTTTTTAGGAATGATGATAGGTCGCTTTGAGTTTGGGACATATATCTCTTCGAATTCCTTTGCAAGACCGATAATCGGTATATGAGTAAGATTCAATTCATCCAACACTCCGCAGGCCATGCCCAACTGTCCTTTGCCTCCATCGATGACAATGAGGTCCGGTTCTGGGTCCCTATCCACCATTTTTAATCTTCGGGTCAGCAATTCCTCCATCATGGCAAAATCGTTAGGACCGGGAGTTTCCATTTTGAAATGTTTATACCTTTTTTTATTGGGTTTTCCGTCCTGAAATGAAACCTTAGAACCGACTGCAAACTTGCCTGAAATATTACTTATATCATATCCTTCTATAACATGAGGCAACTTTTCAAGTTTTAGGTATTTCTTAAGTTCGATCAATGCAGATTCCATCTTTTTCTTTTGGTGTTTAATAATTTCAGCATTTTTACGGGCCATTTTGACAAGACGCAACTTGACACCTTTTTGAGGAACTTTAATGTGAACCTTATTTCCCCTTAAATCGCTTAGCCATTCCTCCAGCAATCCTTTCTCATCAATGTCTTCATCCAAAATAATCTGCTTTGGAACATGCCTGTTATATCCATAATACTGCTGTATAAATGCAAACATGATCTCAGAGGCGGAATCATATTGGGATGCGCTCATCAAAAAGTCATCCTGGCCAACAATCTTGCCGTTTCTTATGGGCATTATGATAACTACAACCTCGTCCTCATCCTGAGCGATAGCTATTACATCCTGGTCCAAATCATCGTCCACCAAATCAACGAACTGCTTTTCCATAATCTCCTCAATGGAAGCAATCTGGTCTCTTAAGACAGCGGCTTTCTCAAACTCCTCATTGTCTGCAGCCGCCATCATTTCACTCTTGAGATTCCTTACGATGGCAGAATACTTGCCCTGGAAAAACAAGTCAATCTTATTTATGATTTCAGAGTATTCCTCTTGTGAGATATTGCCGTCGCAAGGCGCATAGCATAAATCAATTTGGGAATTTAAACATGGCCCGTCCATGTTTCGGCAAGTCCTGATTTTAAATAATGACTTTAAAAATTTCACCGTTTGCTTGACTGAACCCACATCAGTAAACGGACCGTAATAGATTCCGTTTTTAGTAATGTTTCTTGTAATCAGCAGCCTTGGAAACTTCTCATCGGTAATCTTTACATATGGATACCTCTTATCATCCTTCAGTTGTACATTATATCTGGGACGATGCTTCTTTATCAAGTTTGCTTCAAGAATTAAGGCCTCCTTTTCGGAATTGGTGACGATATATTCCAAGCTGTGAAAATGGCTCATCAGAATTTGAGTCTTTGGCCTGTCTAGCTTTTCTCGAAAATAAGACTTTACCCTTTTTATAAGATTTTTAGCCTTGCCGATGTAGATAATGGTGTCTTCCTTATCCCTCATGATATAGACGCCGGGCTTATTGGGCAAGTTATCCGGAGATTTGACTTTTGTAGACATAAATCTCACCTAATTAAGTTCAACATAATCATTGACAATTTTAACGCGATTGTTTGCAATCATCAAGTCCAACACACCGTTGATTCTGGAAGCGGTCTTTTTGGATGTGGATTTAAATCCAAAATTACGTGAGGTTTCTTTAGCTATCTGTTTGGTGGTAACATCAGACTTATGAATTAAAACTAGTTCGATGCTTTTTGCAATTTCCTCATCGGATATCAATTCAATATTCGGCTTGTCCCTTTTTCTGACAATAACATTATTGTTTGAAGCATCATATAGGAAATCACCAATTCTAATAATGTCTCCTGACTTTTCAGATTCATCAATAGCCCTGTTGACAGTCTTTTTCAAGTTAGAGCCTGCCCGTTTGATATTGCAGCTGGATTTAACCCTGTTGGTCAGTTCTTTAACATGTATAGGCCCTTCAATATCCACAATGTTGTTGATTGATTTGGATACATTGGCAATCGGTTGGGAATATAAATCCTCTTGAGAGGATAGGCCAATGTCTGTGGCTTCAACATAACCTATTATTTCATCTTCAAGTTTTCTTTTGCCCGGAAGCTTTTTATCATCAAATGCTTTTAGCTTATTGTTATTCTGGAATCTTTCCTTTTCGATTTCCTTGTAATCATCATTGGCCGTTTTAATAATGTCTTCCAAAGCTTGATCTTTAAGTTCTTCACGCCTATGCTGCTCGTTGACAGTGACAATAACATCATCATCACTAGCTATTTCTTTTTCAAGCCTTTCTCTCATTAGCTCTTCGCTGATTCTTTGCTCTTCTTTTTCAGCGAAAGTCATTTCCTCTTCCATTTGAATAATCTTGTCAGAGTCATCGTCACTCGGCCTTGACAAGTAATCCTCAGGATTGTACTCTTCAGTCCTATCCACAACAGAGACATAATCGATTTGGGTCGGGTTTTCGATTTCATTTAGTGATTTGTTAATGTACTGCATGTCCTTTTTAATGCCCCTTATTGAATCTTTAAGGGACTTGCTTTTATGGTCTTTATAATAAACATTATTTTTTCTTAAAGGATTTGTAACGTCATTCGCTCCTTTAAAGTACATGTCATCCTCATAAGCTTCAGGTGTTTCCTTTTGATTATCATCAGGGATGTCTAAATTTTCATTTTCGATTTCCCTGCTCTCATAATCCGGAATACTCTCCTTAGAAGTAATGCCTTCATCTTCAGGAATATCTGCATCAACGCTTTCAATCTCCTCATCCACATAATGATTGCCTATGCTTTCCTCGCCAATTCTTTGATTATCGTCAAAAATCTCATTCATGAATTCACTCATTGCATTATCGATTACCCTAGTTGCCTCTTCATGAAGTTCATCATATTCGTCATTGTCCAAATCAGGCAATGTGTCTGTAAATATATTTAGCTCTTCATCCTCCTGTTCGAAATCCCTTTTTGGAGTTGGCCTTTCAAGCGGAATGTCATCTGCATCACCTGTTATGATTTCCGCCTCAACGACAAATTCGTCTTCAGGGGCTGGCTTGTGTGATTGGATGTCATCCTCTTCATCGATGATTTCTCCCCTTAAAGTCTCTATAATTTCAGGCTCCAATTTAGATTCACCGCTGACAACATCGGAAATAATTGACTTGACGAAATCTGTTCTTTTAGATTTGACTTTGGCCTGGTGGACCTCACCGACTTGAGAGGTGTTTTCACTTTCCAAATCGACATTCTCCTCTTCAAAGCTAGAAGGTTCCTCTTTGCTGTAATCAGCATCCTCATCTTTAAAGCTTGAAGGCTCGTCATTAGTATGGTCCACATATATATAATCATCATCAGAACCCAAATCAACATTATCTGATTTAGCCGGTCCCTCATCATTAACGCTTTGAGAATCAAAACTGGCATCTTCTTTTGCAGGAATGTCCTCACTTCCCAAATCATATTCATCACTTGAATTTAGATTTTCTTCACGGGAAACATTCTCTTTTTCTAAATCCCCACCTGATTTTAAATTGACCTTATCCTTGAAAATTGGACCTCTAGTTTTTTTGTCTTTAATTTCGCTTTCAGGAGCATCCTCTCTAGAAGCTATGTCATCATCAGCTTTTATCTCTTCATGAGCAACATAATCCTCAATATCGAATTCATCTTCCTTAATGTCTTCAGATGATTCATCATTGCTGTGGTCTACATAAATGTAATCATCATCAGAACCCAAATCCACATTATCTGATTTAGCCGGTTCATCTTCATTAGATTCAGATTCATCCTTCTTAATATCGCTTGCAATGTCTTCTTTAATATTCTCATCCAAATCAGAATCATTACCTAAATCCTTACCGAATTTAAGTGTTGAGAAAATGGAATCCTTGTCAGACTCATCATCAGAATCATGTTTAAATTTAGACTTTATTTTTTGAGCCCATGACTTTGAAGTGGAATCGTCTTTTTCATCCGCATAATCCTTATCTTCTTCCCATACTTCAGCATTGTCTTCAGGGGAAACGCCTTCATCAGATTCCCACACTTCTGCATCATCATTTTGACTGGTAGGTTCCTCCTGTGATTCCCACACTTCAGAATCATCATTGCTTTCATCGGATTTTACATCATTATCTATATTAACATCACTGGCTTCATCAGGTTTGTTTGCATCATCGTTTAACTGTTCGGATGCATTTTCATCACTAGCTTTATCTAATGAGTCTCCATCAACAAATTCTGAAGGGTCGCTAGCATAATCTGTTTTCTCATCGCTTTCATTTATGGTTACGAATTCAGATGGGGCGGGCTTTTCGACATTACTCTCATTTTCGACCTTTTCATCTTCTTTTTCAAATAACTCTGACGGATCCATCGCGCTAACGTCGATTGGTTTTTCTAAAACATCTCCCTCATCGACCTTTTCGACTTCTACAAAATCGCTTGGACCTATATCTTCAGGATTTACTTCCTCATCATTTTCTTCTTGAGCTTGCCTTTCAGCTTCTTCTCTTTCACGAGCTAAACGCAATTCTTCTGCTTTTTTCTCAGCTTCCAATCTTCTTTTCTCAGCTAATTGTTTAGCTTCTTCGGATTTGCGCTTTTCCTCTTCCCTAGTCTTCTTAATTGATTTTTCAACAAAGTCCAAAAGTTTTTTTCGACCCAAATCCCTGTTCCTATACCAATCTGTGGACCATAAATGATAAAGTTTCCATCCAAGGCCGGTCAATACCTGCTCACGGAGCCTGTCCCTATCACGGGCCACTTTGCTTGAGGAATACATCTTTCCATCAGTGGTGATTCCCAATATGTATTTTCCAGGATTCTCATCATCGACAATAGCCAGATCAACTCTGAAACCAGCGCATCCTATTTGCCTGTCTACCTGGTATCCTTTTTCCTCTAAGAAGCTAGCTATCACATCTTCAAACGGTTCTTTTAAATATGAGTCAGAGCTGTTGGTTCCTAAAGTCAGATTTTCAGCATATTCAAGGAATTCCTTTAAGGATTTAACACCATACGGAGGATTTGCTGTTAAATTCATGTCATAAGCTTTGAAATTTGAAAATACCACACATTTTTCTCTTGCACGTGTGATTAGAACATTCAAACGTCTTTCTCCACCATCCTGATTTAAAGGACCGAAATTGAGAGACATCTTTCCGTCCTGGTCGAACCCATAACCTACACTGATTAATATGACATCCCTTTCATCCCCCTGAATTGTTTCAAGGTTTTTGACAAAGAAACGCTCTTCCCTATTATCAGAGAACAAAGGTTCAAATTCAGGTCTTTCCTTACGTTTAACTTCCAGGGCTTCCAATATTGCATTTTTCTGAGCGACGGAAAATGTTCCAACACCCAAACTTTTTGATTCGCCATACTTTTCAAAATGATTGAATATTTCATCTGCAACGTCCTGTGCTTCGAGAGGGTTTGCAGATGATGAACCCCTATGGTATGCAGTATTTGGATTATAATGGAATTTCAAACCGAGTTCAGGGTCATTGTGTGACGGAGACGGATAGACCAATAAATCATCGTCATAGAATTCCCTGTTTGAAACGGTAATCAAAGACTCATGGCGGGAACGGTAGTGCCACTTAAGCATCTTAACCGGGAATGACAGTTTGCATAAATGAAGGATGCTTTCCATATCCAGTGATGTTGCCTCTTCCTCATCACTGTCGGCATCAGACATCTGATCAAAAAATGAAGTTGGAGGCAATTGCTGTGTATCGCCCATCACGACAGCTGTTTTACCTCTCATGAAAGCCCCAAGGGCATCTTCCGGTTTAACTTGACTTGCTTCATCAAAAATGACAACATCAAATTGCAATTCCTCATTTGTCGGGTCCAGATATTGTGCAATGGATAGTGGGGACATCATAAAACAAGGCTTGATTTGTTTTATCATTCCACCAGCCCTTTCCAGAAGTTTTCTCACCGGCATGTGTCCGCTTTTTCTTGTAAACTCACCTGCAAGTATCTTGGCTTGAGGATTTTCGGTCCCTCCGAAAATCTTAGGGATATTGCTGTTTAGCTTATGGAAAATTCTTTTACGGTTTAAAGAAAGGATTTTCTTATCCAAATCCTTAAATTCGCGAATTCTATTTTCATGGAGTTCCCCAACAAATGTTGCCAATTCCTGATTTTGAACAAATAATATGTTTAAGAGTGAATCTGCGAAGTTTCCATCAACCAATGCTTCGATATCTTCTTTTTTAATGTTTCTTTTTTCTATTGGATCTACGAACATTTTTGCATTGGACGATTTAAGCGCATTTTTTGTATTCAGGTATTGGGACCAAAGATGAAGGCTTGAAAGCTGGCCTCTCCAATTGTAAAGCTGTTCCTGCCATGCCTCAAAAGTCACATCACCTGTTTCCCTTTTAAAGATAAGCTTGCTTCTTGGATTCAATTTGTCTTTAAGCTTTGAGAGAACACGGACAAATTCCTCGCCCGCATCAATATATTCTGCAAGGTCCCTTTCCGGTTTAATGTCAAACAGGTCCTTGCTCATAAGGTCAATGGTGTTTTCGGAAAATGTTCCTTCACGCACAAGGGCTGTGAATTCGCTCATCCAACGGGCAATGGCTTTCAAATCATCAGGATTTGCATTTAAGTGCCAATATCCTCCGAAATACTTTTTGCCTAATGCCTCATTAGCTTCAAGAGTCTTTCTCATTTTGATTATTGCTTTTGCCTCTTGCAGATCTTTTATAATTTCATCAATGCTTCCACTGACCGGATATGCGTAATACCTTTCGACAAGCTCTATATGCTGCTTGTTGTTAAAGAATCTGAATTTCTTGTTGGAAATGTTTCTTAATTCATAGATTAATCCGTCAATATCTGCCTGATAAATGCTTTGATTGAACTTGTTTAAGCTTTTGGAATATTTCTGATATTTTTCAAGCTCATTGATTAGCTTATATGCATCATCATTGTTGCTGTTCCATGCTCCTGACTTCAATATGCTTCCATCGATTAGTTCCGCATTCTGAGATTTTATAATTTCAAATGCTGAAAGCGAATTTTGAAACTCATTTAGGGTATCTGGCTTTTTAATTCCGTAAATGTCATAGACTCTTCCACGCTCAACAAGGAAATTATCCAAGGAATGCAGTGAATCGTTAATCAGCATTTCAATTTCCCTTAAATCAGCAGGAAGCAAACTCTTTGGAGAGCATTTGCTCCAAGGATTTTCTTTGGAGATTGTCTGATACAGTTCAGCCAGGTTCTCTAAAGCTATTTTCATATCATCCAGGTCTTTCAGGGAAACATATTCCGGATTTTCAAATCTTACCAACGGCATTATCTCATTTTTTCGAGCGAAATGGTCATCGGCAGATTCCTTCATTCCATACAACTGGAACGGGGATAGGTTAACCGCAAATGCGGGTTCATGAATAATTTGAGAGTAATCATCCAGTTGACGGCGCAAGGTTTCCAGTTTGCGAATGGTCTGGTCAATGTTCAATGGGTCCTGAGCGCGCACATTGGTTGCCTTTTGCAAATCCTTGAGGAATTTCTTACGCCTGGTCTTATGCGAATGCAGTTCCAGTACGAACTTGCCAAGGCCCACTCCTGTTAGCCTGTCTTTTACAACATCGAGTGCCGCCATCTTTTCTGATACGAATAAAACTGATTTGCCCTCTGCAAGCAACTCGGCAATTAGATTTACGATTGTCTGTGATTTACCGGTTCCAGGCGGACCCTCTACAACCAGATTGCGCCCTGCCTTGACATCCTGAATCGCTGCAATCTGTGATGAATCGGCATCCAAAACCTGATACATGCTCCTGTATTCAAGCTGGGAGTCAATGTCTTCTTCCCTGAATGCTTCCTGACTATTTTTTGCAGGGTTGAAAATAGCTTGTATCAATTCGTTTTTGGTTAAATCTACATTGTCTGCCCATGCTTCAGGGTTTAAATCATTATACATTACAAATTTAGTAAAACTAAAGAAACCTAAAGCCACATTGCTGTTTACTTCCCATCCGTCCATTCTGCTGACTGCACGGCGGACGCTTGAAATATAATGGTCAATGACTTCACCATATCTCTTGAATTCAAAATCGGGGAGCTCAATGCCAGCTTCCAATAATTTGGCTTTAAGTGAAATATTTGTTTGAATATCCTCTCCAGTCCATTCAAGGTTGAATGACTCTCCAACCTTTTTCCTCTCCATTGCAACTGGAATCAACACCAAAGGGGCATTGTTCTTCTGCTTAGGCTTGGATTTGTCTTTCCATTGCAAAAATCCAACTGCCAAATACAGGATATTGTAACCCTGCTCTTGAAGCATTGTCTTAGCCTGGTTATTTATGTAATATAATCTCTTTTGAAGTTCCTTTGGGGTCAAGTCAGTGGCCAACTTCTTGTCGCCTTCCGAAAAGATTGATATGTCAAATGGAATGTGGTCCCATACTGAGGATTTGTCTTCCTTTTTGTCTTTCTTATTTGCCACAAAATACATTTTGTTTTCTTGCAGGACCAATGTCTGGAAAAGATTTATAGGAGATTGATTTACTATAGTGATAGTTTTTGCTCTTGTCTTGAAGTTAAGAAGCTGATTTCTTAAGGTTAAATCCAAAAGCTCCTTACGTAAGTTTTTAAATTCCTTCTCGATTATATTAGTTGATTTGTTTATCATGATGACCCTTTGTAGTGTTTAAAAAATTCAATATACATATATAATTATTATAATATATATTAATAAAGTTTTCTAAAAGTTATTAAAATTGATTAAAAGCAATGAAAAAATAATAAAATAATGATTAAATGATGAAACAGAGATTATTTTTGTAAAAAGATTATTCTTTGCTATTGAATGGTCCGAAGTTTTCTATTTTTCGGCTAGCTATCAAAGAAGCGAAATCACCCGCTTGCTTTTGAGTATTGCCCAATAATCTTTGAGAAACATAGGCCGCCATATACGTATCTCCACAACCTGTCGTATCCACAACATTATCACACTTTACGGCCTTGATTTTGATTTCCGAATCCGAAACTATCCTAGAGCCGTGAGAACCGTTGGTTATCACCATCTCATCTACATCAAAGCCCTGACCAATCATGGTTGATTCCGCCTCATCCAAAAATATTGCAGAAACACCTCGTAAAACATTGGCCATCTCGTCAAAATCACTTAATTTTATAGTGTAATTGTCATTTACTTTAATGTCGGGAACTCTTAAAAATCCCTGAATTGAGGTGAAGATCGGAACGTCGAAAGTTTTTAGATATTCCATGGTCTCCTGCGGAAAATCATAATGGTTCAATGGATTTATTACAAACCCCTCAACATCAACATCCTCCAGAATACCTTCCAAATCACTCTTTAGGATTGGAATCTGGGCGAAGTTGCTTGATTGTTCCCGGATATCCGGATTATTCTTAAACGGATATCTGTTTATGAAATAATGAGTATCATCCTTTAAGATTACCTTAACCTTATCCGAATTTGGAAACTCTTCTACTAATTCTTCATCCGAGCAGTTTACGACAGCCATGTAATCATCAAAAAACTCTTCATAAACAAATGATTGAAAATAGGTTGCTCCACCAGTTTTATGAGATTCAACATCACCGATAATCACCAAATCCCTTGTAACCGGTCCAATAACAACAAGCGTCATAAGAATGAATATGGTTTAATAGAATATAAAACTTTAGTCAAGTTCAATGGTGATATCCACAACATGATACTTACTTGAAATGGAATAGATTTCCTCTTTAATGTCTTCCACATTCTTTCCAAAATCGACATCGACTTTTAGGGTCATGACAGAATCGATACCGTCAAGAGACCAGATATGAAAGTCATCAATGGCATTGACGCCATCGATTGCTGAAATTGCACTTTTAAATTCATCGACATCAAAATGGTCCGGTGTCTTTTGAAGCAGTACTTCAATGGACTTGTACAAGTTTCTTGCAAGGTTAAATATTAGCCACAATGCAATTCCAATTGATACAAACGGATCCAAGTAGGAAGCGCCATCCCAAAACATCAATACAATGCCCAATATCAAAATGGCCACCCATTCAAAGACATCACCAAGCTGATGGAATAGAATGGCTTTCTCATTGAAAGTCTCACCGCCATGCAATCGATAGACTGATATCGATTTGAATATTATTCCAACAATTGCAACGAGAAGCATTCCTTCAGCATCGACACCTTCAGGAGAAAATAGTCTTGGAATGGCTTCCTGAAGAATTACCAATGCCATGATTATTACAAAAACGGAAATTATTACTGCACCCAAAATTGAAAACCTCTGATATCCATAGGAATAGTTATCTGTAGAATCCTTTTGGGCGACATGCTCCAAAAACCATGCCAAAGCTATTGAAATGGTATCCGACAAGTCATGAATGCAGTCTGCAAGAATTGCCATACTGTTGGTTGCAAGACCTCCTACAATGACAATTATGTTGAACGTCAGGTTCATAAAAAACACAAACGCTAAATTCTCACCTGCTTTTTTGTGATGATGATGTTTATCAATTCTCATTGTTATTACTTTTTAAAGCAATACAATAAAAAACTTATTGAAACCCAAATTAAAAACGAATAAAGTTATATTTATATAATTAGAAAATTAAAATTATAGTAGTGATTTAAAATGGCAGTAGTCGGAACAACAATATTTTCACACATTCTTCCAGTAATTTTTGGATTTTTTGCAATATTATTAATAATTTCCGGATCTCTAGATGAAAACAGACCTAAATTAGGTTTAGGTATTGCATTATTCGTTATTGCTTGTATATTCCCATATGTGGTTTTAAGTGTTTTAGTCTAGAAGCTTTATGGAACTGTAATCGTTTTATAGACTTTTACCTAATATCCCCTTATTTTTCAATGCGTTTTTCTTAAAATTATTTTCCATCAAAAGCATATAATTTATATCACATATAACTGCAACACTCAAAAACCCACATTTTTTACCAGCTTTTGCCGACCAGTTTGGATTCAGCGCCGATTGATGCGTTCTGCTGAAATTAAAGGCAAAATGATGTTCTATTCAACATCAAAACCCTTTTCTATCATGCTGTTTTTAAGAATTTCCATGGCTTTTACCGTGTCTTGTCCGGAAACCCTCTTAATCATACGATAGTTCTCATTAAACCTTCCGATGAAATAATCCTGCTGCTGCTTACTTACAAGGTCAAGTCGTGTATAGTTTGTAAGGCATTCCAGAAGCGCAAATACACCTCGGTTTAAAGCCTTTGCACATGGATTGTTTTTGACGATTTCCACAACATCGCTGCTTATGATATAAGCTTCTCCATTTGATGTTACATGGTCTTTAATCGGGTCCATTTTTCTAATGTCTGTGACATCACAAATGATATATGCCTCTGCATTTTTCAATATTGCAATGTCATCGTCATCTGTAAACTCTTCAATATCCAAGTTTCCGATGGTTGAATTTACAAAATTTATAGGATCAAAGGTTATATTTACAACATATTTCCGTGTTTCCATAATGTTTTTCAGTGTTGTGGTGCCGACAAATAATCTGCATCCAAGTTTGTCTTTGCCTTTGCATACAATTCCTATTGGTGCTGCATTTTTTACACCGTCCCTGCTCATGGTAGTGTAAATCCCTTCATATTTCTGCCCTTCTTCAATTCCAATATCTGTCAAATCCATTTTTTATCACCTTCTATTTTTTTTAAGTTAACATAATTTTCCCCATGAAAAAAGTTATTAAATGATAACAATTTTTATTTAAGAGATATATTATTTGTTAAATAATTATGAACACTTAATAGTTTACAGTTTTGTAAATGTTTAGTCTAGAAGTCTGACTTCACCGGAATGCAGACTTGTGCCTATCAATACTTTTTTTATTCCAAGTGAATCCAGCTCGCCGATGGATTTCTTATTCAACCCACCGGCAATAATCAATTTATCCTTCAGCTCTTCAAACTCCTTCAACAAATACTCATTATATCCCTTCTCTGTTCCCACACCGGAAATGTCTAGAAGAATTATTTCATTTGGATCTAAAACTTTCAATATCTCCTTAAATTCCTTAAGGGACAAATCGAAATTCTTGGAGTACAACTCGTCATTTTTAACGTCCACGCTTACGACAATCCTTTCTTTAGGATACTTTTCAAATATTAATTCCATCTCTTCAATGCTTTTTATTGTTTCGGTCGGAACGATTACCTTATATGCGTAATCCAGGAAAAATTCAAAGGATTCTACATCCTTCACGCCGCCATCAAACATCACGGGCAGAATCGTATTGACCATCTTAATGTCGTTAATGTTATGGCCTTGAGACTCAATCAGGTCCAAATCGGCAATGTACATCTCATCGGCGCCGTTCAATTTTAATCCCTGGGCAATTTCAACAGGATTTGCGGAAGGTGCAAAAACAGTGCTTAATGGCGTGTATGTGTCCCTCATGCCGGATTTGCCACTAACGGCCTGGTGTTGTTTTAAATCTATAACAGGTATTTTCTTAATCATGATAATAGTTAGAATATCAAAGTATAAAAATTTTAAAAAAAAATATAGGAGGAAAATTAAGCTAAAAATGTTTTTTTAGCCTAATTTCGAATAATAAAAATAATGATCAATTTAGTTATAACAAGGCGTTTCGACCTCTACTAATAGATTACATCACATAGTATATAAATGTTACTCTATTTTAGAAAAATTAAAGTATAATTGAATAAATTATTTTTAATAACATTGCATAAAAAATAAAAAACATTTAATTTTATATAAAAAAAATAAACAAAATAATCATTATTCCTAATTTTTATAAAATTGCCATTTTTAAGCATGTCAAAATTGTCAAAAAATGATAAAATCAGATTGATAAAGTAAATTTGAAAAAAATAAAGTGAAAAAAGTTTGAAGTATTAGAAGAGGGAAATTTGAAAGATAATAATTCGTGTTTGTACTAATATTGCTAAGCTATTGGCATACTTCAAACTCTCTACATAATAATTTATTTTAATAGTATAAATACTTTTTTATAAAAAAGTATTACATATGCTAATAAAAATTATAAAAAAAGTATTACTGGGAATTTAAAAAAAATAATTAAACTCTAAAATTCTCGTCGATATAGGAATCAAACCTTAAATAAGCGCCGTCAATAGCTTTCATGATCTGGTCCTGGTTGATTTGGGAAAGCTCATCGAAAATTACTCCAACGTCAACATCAACATCCAGCTGGTCATTTTCATAGCTGATGACAATATCCAAATCCAAATCCTCAACTTCCTTGGTTGAAATATTCTTTGAGACTTCCTGGCCTAGAATTTCACCGAAGTCATCGGAAATTGTGGATAAATCGCTTTGGGATAGTTTTTTAAGCTTTGACATGTTAATCTAAAAAAAAGAAAATAAAGTATTAAGCCTATTGGCCCATACCTTGCATTGCGTTTTGGATAGTGGATTGCATCTCTTCAAGCTTTTTCATGACTCTTTCCTCTTGGCGGGTCATGGTCTGTTTTCTTAATTGAAGGGTTTCCAATTTATCTTCCATTTCAGCTAATGCGTCTGCATATTCCACTTTAATAAGTAAAGTTCCAGCTTGCTTGAACACTTCGGTATTCTCATCAGTCTTTTTTAGTTCTTCCAATGCTTTTTCAGTTTCTTGAATTTGAATTTCAACATTTTGAACTTGCATGGTTACAGCTTGAGCTTGTTGTTGTAACTGTTGAAACTGATTTAATTGATGTTGAATATTTTCAGGAATCTCCATATTATCACCTATTTATTATTTTATAGTTATTTTATAAATATTATTTTATTGTCAAATTATTTATCTCCAATGCCAGATTAATCCATTTAATGGCTGAATTGACAGAAGCCCTAAATGATGTTGAATCCTGAGCGTCTATATCTATTATGATATTGGACCCCTCCAAGTCAATTGTCATAGATGACCTGAAGTCGGGAGCGGTCTCAAACTCCAGGATAATGGCATCGTAAATTATTTTTGCCTGATCGGCACTTTCAAACTCTACAGTTATGTTGCTTTTAACTGATTCAAGAGGGGTTTCATCAATCATGTGCCGCCTCTAAAATCTTTTTAACGTTGATTTGGAAATTGAGCTTATCTCCAAATTTATTAATGAAATTAATCTTAGCCACTAGATCTTCATCGTCACGAACAAGTATGTAATTGTCCTCTGCCTTGTCCACTAAATCCAAATCCAGGATATCGCTCAAAACATCTAATCTCTTAATGTTTGAAACCATTTTCAATTTAGATGGCGCCATGTTAAGCTTTTCATTATCCATAACAACACTAATGAGAATTACAAGCAAAACTTCTCCCTTATTTGAATAGAAAGTGATTTTACTTGGGTTTCCCTTAATTTCATTCACGACAGCCAGGTTGAATTCATCCACTTCCAGGGCTTTCAGGAGAAGTTCGCGCATATTCATCTTGCCCCGGTTAACGGAAGTTGAATCAGTTAATCGAGCTAAATTTTTACAGAACTTCCTGGTCTTTTGAGAAGGCTTCCTAGAAGTTGAAATCAACATTTAAATCAAAAATAGTAAAAAAATATAGTAAAAGCAGAATAAATTATCTTGCTTTTATGATTCTAGTAGTTTCTGGAACATTTTTAAATAAAATCCTATATCTGCATTTAGGACATTTATTTTCCATGTAGCTTTTATGGTCTACTTCTGCTCCACAACGTGGACATCTATACAAGGCTTATTCCTCCACTTGGATGTCTCTTATACTGCGTGCTGCAGATTTTGCCATAGGAGTTTGTGGAATGTAAGCTCCTCCGGTGAACACTGCACCACATTTTTTGCATTTCCAGATTCCGGCAGCTTGTCTTTTTACATAAGGCCTGTCGCATTTTGGACAAACATGATTCTTTTTCATGTTTTCTTCAATGATTTTAACAGATCTTTTTGCTTTTCTTCCGTATCTTGCACCGAACCTTCCTGTGATACCTACTTTTTTAGTTCTTGCCATTTATATTCTCTCCGTAATAAATAAAATTTAATTAAAAAATGCAAATTCCTTGAATTTGCATAGATTATCTAAAATAATCATAAAATTATCTAATATGATAATATAGTAGTTACTATTATTTAAAGGTTTGCTTAAAAATAGTTTATTTGATAAAAAACACGATTTTTTAAATAAAATATAAATAATTTTGATGAGAAAATGCTTCCCCCTATAAATCAAATATTTTACTGTATTCCCATCAAAATATAATATTAAATGAAATCCAACTATTCGAAAGTTGGATAATTAGGGCTTTCATTAGTGATTAACAAGTCATGAGGGTGGGATTCCTTAATTCCACTGCTTGTAATTCTAACGAATCTTGCCTTTTGTTTCATTGCATCGATGTCTTTTGCACCGCAATAACCCATGGATGATTTCAAACCGCCCACTAGCTGGAATAGAATTTCAGCGATTGTTCCCCTGTATGGTACAGCGCCTTCAATTCCTTCCGGAACATACTTAGTGTGGTTCATCTTACTTTTCTGGCCTTGGAAGTATCTGTCTGCTCCGCCATCAAACTCACTGGTCATTGCACCCATGGAACCCATTCCACGGTACTTTTTGTATTGCTTACCGTTCATTACAACGATTTCGCCAGGAGCTTCCAAGGAAGCCGCAAGCAAGTTACCAAGCATTACTGCATCTGCTCCAGCACCTATGGCTTTAGCAACATCTCCAGAGTATCTGATACCACCATCAGCAATGACAGGAATGCCTGAATCTACCGCTGCATCAGCAACATCTGAAATGGCAGTTAGTTGTGGCACACCTACACCTGCAACAATACGGGTGGTACACATTGATCCCGGACCTATTCCTACCTTAAGCGCATCCACGCCCATGGATATCAAGTCTTCAGCAGCCTCTCCTGTTGCAATGTTACCAACGCATAATTCTGCATCGATATTATCTTTAATGGTTTCAGTGAACTTGACCACATTCATGTTATGAGCATGGGCACAGTCAATGGAAATGATGTCAGCACCGGCCTGATCAAGAGCCATTGCCCTGTCCAAATCAAACGGACCGCAAGCGGCTGCAACCAAAAAGTTACCATCCTTATCACGTGCCGCATTCGGGTACTGATCCCTGTTTAGAATATCCTTAATTGTGATGATTCCCACCAATTTGCCGTCATGAACAACAGGAAGCCTTTCAACCTTATTTTCATAAGCGACATTCAATGCCTCTTCAGCAGTGACTCCCTCTTCAACAGTCACGACATCGGAAGTCATGATGTCCTTAACTGTTTTATCAGGTTCAGAGTTTAAAACCGGTCTGATATCCCTTTTGGATATAATTCCGATAATTTCATCCCCTTCTACAACTGGAAGACCGCTTATAAGCTCGTCTCTCATGATTTCCTGAACATCAGCAATAGTGGAATCCTGTGAAATAGTAACAACATCACGAATTGTCAAGTCTTCAGCTGATTTTACCTTCTTTACCTCTTCAACTTGCCTTTCCTGTGTGATGTTTCTGTGAATAACTCCGACACCACCTTCCTGTGCCATGGCAATTGCAAGTTCAGCTTCAGTTACAGTATCCATAGCTGCACTTAAAACTGGAATATTAAGTTTAATTCCTTTGCCTAACTCTATTTTTGTATCAATGTCCTTAGGTTCAACATAACTTGCATTAGGAGTTAAAAGAAAATCATCAAAAGTATAAGACATTCTTGCTTCTTGAACTTTTTTAGAATATGACATAAATAACACCCATTAGAATGAATCACATAAATCCTTAAGCTCAGCTACTGCAGTATGGTGTATCTTACCGGTGTTTCTATCACCGCCAACACAGGCAGCTCCCCTAATGCCGACAACATCACATCCGATGTCATGCAACGGTTTTAGTTGATCCTTTTTAACGGAACCTGCAAGTGCAGTCAACAAATCATAGCTGTGAGCCTCTTCAACAAACTCTTTTAACTGGTCAATATCCAAATAATCAAATAATGTATGACCATCTTTAACTGCAGTGTCAAGCATGGCCAAATCGCAGCCGGCATCCTTTGCAACCTTTGGAATCTCCATAGGTCCGACAGCGCCGACACGATGAGCATCCGCATATCCTGCAGCTACAATAATTGTATCTTCACTAACATCTTTTACAGTCTTTACAACATTTTCCATGACTTCGACAGCTTCGTCATGGTCTTTTGTTCCATATAATCCGACTTTAATATAATCCGCTCCTGAAACATGAGCGCCCATTGCTGCAAGGGAAACTGTACCCGGTTTGTAAGGCACATCACCTAAAGTAGCGCTTACAAGCTTGTCTTCAGGAGTTAATTCCCTTATTTCCTTAATAACCCATGGGAAATTAGCGCCTAAAGAGCCTTCCTTAGGATTTTTCACATCAACAATGTCTGCTCCTCCTTTAATAGATTCTAGAGCTTCTTCACGATTTATAGGACTTATTAATAGAAGCATATATTTCCTCCAATAAAATATAATTTTATAATATAATAATATTACTTCTTTATTATTTATAAGACTATTGTTTTGTTAAAAAAATAGAGTTAATATGGGGAATCATTTTTGAAAACATTGTCTTTGATTTTGCCGTGTGCCTTCGGATAGAATCCCGCATCGGCTGACAATTTCCTCATGTTTTCAATAATCTCATTTGTTGGAATTGCAACAGGACAATTCAGAGTGCATAATCCGCATAAAGTGCACATGTATAGGCCTGAATTATAGCAGGTCTCATCATCTTCTATGAATTTTGACATTGCAACGCCACGACCGCCCAAATAATTATTAAATCCGAACTCATTTCCAACCGCATTATAAACTGGACAGTGAACAACACAGTTTCCGCAGCCAATGCAGTATAGACATTCAGGGTTTGCCTCGCTTCTTCCATTGTCCAACAATATTACGACCACCCTTTCAGCACCATACATGTTTTTCAACAGCTTCTTTTCGATGTCTGCAGTTTTTGACGGGCCGGACACCACATTCATGTATGAGGTGACATAGCTTCCGGTTGCAAAAATGGTTTCAAGTTTTACAATCGATATTGCGTCTTCCAAAGTAGGCACTATTTTATCGATTCCAGCTACAATTATATGCAAATCTTTTAGTGAAACTATGGAAATATTGCCCTCATTGTGAACCATCACAAGGGACCCCTCCTCGGCGGCTATTGCATTGGCTCCACTTATACCTACTCTTGCACTTTCAAGACGTTTCAGCACATCACTTCTCACAAGCTCCATGATTTCCCTGGCTTCGGGATTGACGTTTGCATCAAGAGAGTCATTAACAATGTCAGTGATCTTTGAAATGTTCAAATGAGAGGCAGGCCCTGTCGGATGAACTGGCTTATTGTCTATTTTTTTAAGCTGCAATATCCTATCTCCAAGGTCTGTTTCAATAACATCAATATCGCCACCATCAAAATGACCCTTAAGATTGATTTCGCCTAAAGTATTGGATTTGGCTTTGGCGATAGCGGTTGTCTTATATTCAGCAAGTAATTCATCAATAATATCCAATGCATCATTTGAAGTTTTCGCCATCTTGACTTCAATGTCATTCCGCTTAAATGACTCGATAGCTTGATTCAATAACTCCTCATTATTTTCAATGGAATACTCTTTGATTTCACGACACCTTTTTTCAAGTCGTTTAATGGATGCAGACTCCTTGATGGAATTTGACCTTTTTTTAACAGTATCAAAAGATTTCCTCATGGTTTCAAGTTCACTAGATTTCATCCACATCACCATATTCCACTAAAAATTCAGTCAAATCGAGAACTTCCAAATCATCATTTTCCAGATTAAGCTTACAGAATGGACATGGAGTTACCAATATTTCACAATCTGTTTTCAAGGCTTGTCTTATTCTTAAGTCTGCCATCTGGGAAGCGATTTCAGGATAAGCTGACTTCACGCCCCCTCCGGCACCGCAGCACAAGCTATCCTCCTTGATATTTTCCATTTCAACCAGGTTCGCTAATGAGCCGATGACATCCCTTGGCTCATCAAACACATTGGAATGGCGACCCAAATGACATGAATCATGGTAGGTGACATCCAAATCCTTTTTAGAAAAATTAAGCTTTCCCTCTTTAATCAATTCATCCAATAATTGTGATATGTGAACTACATCCAATCCTTCATAATCGTCCTTTAGAGTTTTATAGCAACCTGCACAGGAAGTCAATATTCTTTCGCCTTTAAGAATTTCGGTGTTTTTTTCTATTTGAGACCTTGCCTCATCTTCGAAGCCTGTCCTAAGCAAAACTGACCCGCAGCATTTCTCATCATCCAGAATATGATAGTCAACATCTGCTTTTTTCAGGAGCGCTTCGGTTGCCTTTTGAATGTTCGGCAGCTTTTCGCGTGCAGTGCATCCTCTAAAATATAACATAAATTATTCCTCTTCATCGTCAAGAGTGATTTCGTTTTTTAATGCGACTTCCTTCACTATTTCATTTAGATTGTCTTGCATCTTATCAACAATGAAATACATTTTTAAAATGATATAGAATAATATTACAAACACTAAAATAATTATAAAGTCCAAACCACGGGTTATACCAAATATCCTAGCGAATGTGCTACTGAAATCTGGGAAAATGGAAAATAGAATAACAAAAATCCAAAATGCAGACCACACAATAACCGTGCTTAATGAATTCTTACCATGACTATACCTTATAATAATGCCCACAATAGATATTATGGAAATAATTGGAAATATAAAAGAATACAAAAACATATTTTCACCTTAAAATTGATCTCTAATCATCTGGAACATAATCTTCAATGCAACAGAAACGTTTGTTCCCTTTGCCTGTGTTTCGGGAGTGTAGATTGTCTTGATTGGAACTTCCTCAAATGGAATATCATTGTCATTGATTTCTCTGATGAATTCTGAAGATATCAAATATCCTCTGGAATTGATGCTTATCTTGTTTAATGCATCAATGGTTAGTGCCCTAAATCCAGTTTGCGAATCGCTGACATCGACCCTGTAAAAAATTCTGGTTAACAGGTTCATTATTGCATTTGCAAAATTTCTGGTTGTAGGCATGTCCTTTAGAGGTCTTGCGCCGATTACGGCTTGAGCCCTGCCAGTGACTAAAGGCTCCAAAACGTTTTCCAAATCATCGACTGAGTGCTGTCCATCCGAGTCCATATTCACTATATATTTAGGATCATACCTTAAGACGGCTTCAAATCCTGTTTGCATTGCAACTCCAACGCCACGATTAATAATATGAGAATAAATAAAAATATTTTTAGGATATTTTCTTTGGGATTCCTTAATAACCTCTAAAGTATTATCTGAAGAACCGTCATTAACGATGACCATTTTAAATCCTTTCTTGGCTATCTCTTCAATAACCGGCTGGATTCTAGTTTCCTCATTATAAGCAGGAAGAATAATGTATGTAGATTCCTTATCTTCCTCAGATATTTTAAATCCCATTTTACACCCTTATTTTATAATGGTCCTGCATCCTCTTTTCCTTCACGCATTCCCATTCCAGCTTCCTTTCTCATTGCTTTTCTGTGATACATCATTTTTATCAAGTTTTGCGCATGTTCACGGGCCCTATTCTCAGCCAGTTTTGCAAGCTCTACCGGGTCTTCTTCCTCATCCTCATGCACAAACACTTCCAATATATGAGTGTTTGTCATTAGCTGCGCATTGATAAGACCTGTTGACGCTTCATGAGCGCACATCTTGTCTTTTTCCATTGGCCCAGGCATTCCAAGTGCCATTACAATATCGCAATTTTCCTCTTCAATGAGAATTTTTGCAGTTACCGGCAAGTCCTTGACGCCAGGAACTGTTTCACGAATAATTTTTAAATCATGAGCATTATTTTTAAGCTCATCAATAGCGGCTGCGGCCATGTCAAAGCGGGCAAATGTAGTGTCACAAATTCCAATTCTCATGTAAATTCACCTTACAAAAAAATATGTTTTTAATAATATAAATGTTTAGTCAAAAATGAAAAAAATAAGAATTAAAAAATTCGTTTAAAAAAAATTAGCCTTTATTTAAAAGTTTCAAAAACTTGTCCTTAGCTTCACCGATAGTCAGAGGATAATCCCCTTCCATATCAAATCCTTCCTCTTCAAGCTGTTGGAATAACTCAGTGACAATAGGAACCTTAAGATTTGCCGTTTCAAGAATGTCAGGCTGTGAAAAAATCTCCTTTGGAGTTCCTTCACCTATCAACAGACCATCAACCAAAACGAAAACTTTAGAAGCGTAATCAGGAACCAAGTCAACTTCATGAGTGGAAATTATGATTGTAATTCCTTCTTCATTAAGTTCCTTCAACAGTTTAGACAAATCAACAACACCCTGAGGGTCAAGACCAGCTGTAGGCTCATCCAAAACCATGACTTCAGGCTTCATTGCAAGAATGCCTGCAATAGCTACTCTTTTCTTTTGACCTCCACTCAAATGATGGGGTGCGGTTTTTTCAAATCCGCTCATGCCAACACGGGCAAGAGCCTCTTCAACCCTATCCTGAACCTCTTCCATTGACAATCCTAAATTAAGAGGTCCGAATGCAACGTCCTCTTCAACTGTTGGTGCGAATATCTGATCATCTGGATTTTGAAATACTATTCCGACTTTTTGCCTGAACTTAAGCAAGGATTTCTTATCGTATTTCAATTCTTCACCATCAATGAAGACCTTACCTTCCTCTGGTTCATAAATACCGTTTAGATGTAAAAATAAGGTTGATTTACCAGCACCGTTCTTTCCTAAAAGTGAGACCATCTCTCCCCTTTCAACCTTTAAGCTGACGCCTTTCAGTGCTTGATATTTTGAGTTATATGAATATTTTATATTTTTAACTTCTAGCATTATTTCCCCTTCCTTGGTTCATAAACCGGTAATTCACCATCATACCCTCTAGAATCAAGAGAATGCTGTAATGTTTCACTTTTATCAAGAGCCCTTAAAAATATTGTACTTGCAAGAGCTCCTAAAGATTTGAAAGATGAAACGTAAGAATGATATCCCAATCTACTGTTCTGGGCTTTTTGCATGGTGTCGATTTCATTCAAGAAAATGAAAATCGTATTATACATCAGAAGACCTATTTCAATCATGATTTTTGGAACTTTCAAACGGCCTAGACAGTGCAAAATTTTTGCAATAGGTGTTGTGAGTGCTAAAAATCCTAGACAAGGCAAGCATCCCATTACCCTCATAAATGTATAAACACCATAATGCCAGGAATCGGTAGTGACTACAATGCCGAATATTCCTGTTTCATAAATGACTTCTCCTTTTCCAAAGAAGAATATTAAAAAGATACATGTTATAACAAGAAATGCCATTGGAAGTGACAGAAATTTCAAATAAGATTTATAGTTAATTTTTGCAATTGCTAAAATGACAATTGACATTACAACAAAAATGAATACATCGAAATACAGATTATCAAGCACTAACGTAACAATCAACAGGACGATTGTTAAAATCAATTTAAAAAAGGGATTTGTTTCAGTTAAAGCATTGTTATGCGCAATATAATCCATATCGAATTTCATAAGATCACTTTAAAAAAAAATAGATATAAAGAAGAAAATCTATTCTTCTTTACCTTGTCCTCTCCAGTAACCGAATGCATAACCAATAATTAGTGCACCTATAGCTGCTTGAAGAGCGAATAATAAACTTTCTATTTCACCACTAGGGGGTTCCCAAATTGATGAAAACCATGGTTTGAAACCTGATTCCTCAATTGCTTCACCAGCTGCATCGTCTGCTCCAGTGAATTTTCCATCATCTTCAGTTAAACCATTATACATTATTAATGGTGCTATAAACAATATAATACAAATAATTGCTAAAATTATTAATGTTGATGTTTTCATTTAAATCACCTTATGCTTCATTAGGAGCTAATGCACCGAGTTTATCTAACAATTTTGGTTTGTATGCTTTTAATCTGTCCCAGATAATTACTGTTAAGATACCTTCACCAATAGCTAATGGTACTTGAGTTACTGCGAAAATAACCAAGAATTTCACTAATGATTCGCTGAAACTAGGAGATGGGAATGCGAATGCTAATTGGAATGAAGTTGCTACATAAGTTAATAAATCTCCTAAAAATGCTGCAAAGAAAATTGCAATGGTAGAAGAAACATTAGCTTTAGTTAAACCTTTGTATACAAGCCATGCGACGATTGGTCCGGTAATACCCATTGAAACAATGTTTGCACCTAAGGTGGTTAAACCTCCGTGAGCGAGTAAAAGTGCTTGGAAGATAAGTACGATAGCTGCTAACACTGCAGTTACTGCAGGACCAAATAATGCTGCACCTAATCCGTTACCACAAGGGTGAGAACAACTTCCAGTAACAGAAGGTAATTTCAAAGATGATAAGATGAACATGAATGCACCACTTACTGCGAGTAAAGCTTTGGATTCAGGGGTTTCATCTACAATTTTCTTAATTTGATAAATACCGTAAGCGACGAATATGATTGCAACGACGAACCATATGATACACCACTCGACAGGTAAATATCCTTCCATAATATGCATAAATAATTTCCTCCAAATAACCTATCAATACAATTTGATAAACTACTCAATAAAAATTTAAATTATAGTTAAATATTATTAAAGTTTTATTGATAATGTTATTATATACCTTATTATATATAAATATTATTAGTAATACACTAAACTAAATTTAGGCAAACCAAATTATTTTATGAAATTAATTGGACAAGAGGATAAGATGAATATCAAAAACAACTTAATTTTAGCACTTGACGTGATGAGCGAAAGTGAAGCAATTGAAATTTGCGAATCAGTTAAAGACTACATTGATACAATAAAAATCGGATACCCGTTAGCGCTTGCTGAAGGACTTGAAATAATTAAAACTTTAAAAGACAAGTTTGGATTCAAGGTGATTTGTGATTTCAAAGTGGCCGACATTGATGCAACAAATGAAAAGATCTGCGATGAAACATTCAAGGCAGGCGCCGATGCAATAATCTGCCATGGATTCGTAGGTTCTGACAGCGTTAAAGCCTGCCTTGACATGGCGAACAAGCACGAAAAGGAATTATTCCTTCTGACAGAAATGTCACATCCTGGAGCCAAAATGTTTCTGCAGAAAAATGCTGATGCCATTGCGCAAATGGGGGTTGACATGGGAATTACAAACTATGTTGCACCTGCCACAAGGCTTGACAGGCTTTCAGATATTCGCCAGATTGTTGGTGAAGATGCATTCATCATCTCACCAGGTGTCGGAAAACAAGGCGGCGACGGTAAAAAAACTCTAGAATATTCCAATGCAATCATAGTTGGACGCAGTATTTATGAATCTGAAAATCCCCAAGAATCATGTAAACAATTAATAGACTCACTCAATTTAAGCTAAACTATTTTATATTAAAAAAATAAAAATATTATTGTTCTTATTATCTCTGAACAGAATTGGTTAAATGGAGGTGAAAAGTATGGCATCTGAAGTAACAAAATTAATCATGGAAACAATCTTAGGATTAATAACAACTGCATTCGCATTCGTTGCAGGTTTAGCATGGAATGACGCAATCCAAAAATTAATTGCAACATTCATGGATGGAGGAAATTCTCTTCCTAATTTATTCATTTATGCTATTGTTGTAACCATAATTGCAGTAATCGTTACTGTATTGCTTGCAAGAGTTGCAGGTAAAATGGGTGTTGAACTCGGAGACTAAACAACTAAAAAGGAATTTCAAATTCCTTTTTAACTTCTTTTTTTAATTAAAACTTTCAAAAACAGTTCCTACAGAGATGTAGGGCATTTAAAATAATTTAATCATTACTGATTTTGTCTAGGGCAGCTGCATAAACCAACGGAAAAATAACTGTAACATCACCAACCACACTGGCAAGACTGGATCCGCATCTTGCTTTAGCCCAGGATTTTGCTTCTTCAAGTGGTGCCCCGCCTAAACTGCCCGCTTCAGGCCTGTCCATTGTGATTTGAATAGCTGCATCCAGGCCACCTTTAATCACGTTTGAAGCTAAAGTGTAATGTTTAGTCAATCCGCCGCCTAAAAGTATCGCTCCAACTTTTTCAGATTCGAAAACTATATCCGACAGATAAGGCATATCTCCAGCGGCACTAACAGTAAAATCATGGTCTTGGGTAAAAATCCATAATTGAAGACCCATCATTGAGTCAATAAGACCTGGCGCAAATATGGGAACGTTATTTCTTGCGGCAGTTGCAACAAATGAGTTTTCATCATCAACTAAAAGACCAATTTCATGAAGCAGTTCCTGAATTGAAATAACCTTCTTTTTACTAGCTATCCTTTCAAATATTTTAGTTATTTCAGTTTCAAATATGGTGAAATCATCAGATCCGACATTAATATCTGCGATTCTACCTATTCCTTCCTCATTCAATTCTTCATCATCCTTTCCTTCATGGCGATAATGAGATCCTCCAAATGCCTCAACAAGGTCATGGGTGATATTTGCTCCACTTGAAACAATTAAGTTGACATGCCCTTCATTAATCATTTTTGTCACGATATTTCTCATGCCACCAGGTATTAAAGGACCGCCCAAACTTAAAAATACATTCATGTCTTCATCTGAAATCATATCAGCCAATATATTACATGCTCGAGCAACTCTTCCTGCACCTAAAACGCCCGATTCATCAAACTGATTAATCAAATCTGATATACTCATATCTTTATCGACATTAATTTGTGTAACTTTCATTGAATCACTTGAAAATTAGTTAGTAATTATCGGGAATTGTTTTAAATTAGTTATGCTGTCAATTAGGTCTGTTCTTGTAACGATTCCAAGCAAAACATTATCATTATCGGCAATTATTAATCTGGAAATTGATTTTTTAAGCATCACTTCAATGGCATTGGCTATTTTCAAATCCTCATTAACGATGACGACATTTGTAGACATTAGCTCTCCAACAGTCTTATCTTCATTGCCATCCGCTATTGCCTGAACCAAATCAGTTACTGTGAATACACCTACAACCTTTCCATCTTTCATTACTGGAGCGCCATCAATCTCATTGGAAGTTAATTTCTTAGCAGCTTCCTTTACAGAGCAATCCATCTTAAAAGAGATTACATCACGACTGGCTATGTCTCCAACTGTCTTTTTGGGAATGCTTCTGATGGTGGTCGTATCAACAAGCAATATATTGTCCATGTCGTCTCGACCAACAATTTCGCCCATCACTCCCAAATTATTTACGGGTGTGGGACCTATCCTGACTGTATCTCCAAGGTTTAAATCTTTAATACTGCCTAAAACCTTAATGGCTGCTTCACATTCACTAGGTTGAGGAACACTTGTAAATTCAATTTTCGCAACGGAAATATCCTCCAATCTTTTTCCATTTTTATAAATAGGAACCTTTGAATCGTTGTCGGAAACCTTAATATTCAAAGAATGATAAGCCTCGATAGTTGGCTTGTATCCGCCTCTAGGGCCTGGCACACCTTTGACTAAACCTAAACTTCTTAAAGATTGCATCTGGTTACGTATTGTGCCGGGATTTCTTCCCATGACCTCAGCTATATCTTCTCCCTTAATTGATTTCCCATTGGAAGACTGATATAAATTAATAAGTGTTTGTAAAATTTCTTTTTGAACAGATGTTAACATGTTAATCCCTGATATATTAATCTAATATATTAACTTATGTTAGAAATACCTTATAAATGTTAACGATTTATCATGATGGATATTCTACAAGTTCTGAACACTGTTTAAAAAAAATAAGAAAATGAAATGATTATTCAACCAACTGTTTTAAATCATTTCTAATAATGGAAGTCGCTTCAAATCCTTTAATAGCATCAACCATTTCAGGAAATTTCGCTTTAGGAATCAAAACGTTAATCTGTGAGAAATCAGAACCTGGAGTTATTGTAGGTTCATCAGCACAAAGTTTATTGTCAATCAAATAATTGGAAACGTCTTCAATTTTGGAGTTTGCAATGTTGAATTTAACATCAAAGTATTTCTTGGCAGTTATGGCTCCCAACAACTGCTCATAAATCATTTGAGCTTTACCGAGTTTTTCTTCACTGCAGCTTCCACTTGCATAAAGCCCCGCTGAAGAATGCAGGATTGTCTCTATTTCCTTCAAACCTGCCTTTCTTAAGCTGCTGCCTGTTTGAGTATTATCCACAATGAAATCAGCACCTTTAGCAATATAAACTTCAGTGGCACCGTCAGAGTTAATGACCTGCACCATCTCATTATCACCATCAGTCAAACCTCTGACCTGGACAAACGGCACTGCGTCGCCGTAAATTTCTTGATATACTTCGTTTTCCATAATGAATTTCCTAGTTAAGTTAGGATATTCAGTGAAACATAATATTGGAGTTTTTCTATCTTTATTTGCTCTGAAAAAGTCTGATAAACTATCATATGGAGCCTCTTTAGGAACCGCAACTATCAAACGGGTTTTTCCATAGTCCAAATCTCCAAGTTTAATTGTGTTTGTTTCTCTTAAAACAGACTCTTCCTTAACCCAATCCTCACCAACAATAGCAATATCGACCATGCCCCTGTTCAACTCCACTGGAGTGGATTGCGGGCGGGTAAGAAAAGCCACAATATCTTCATCGTTTAATATTTCAATTTCGTAAGACTCATCGCCAGGTTCGTATCCTTTAACCTCATAACCTGCATCTACAAACAACTGATGAGTATTTCCTCTTTTCACATTATTTAAACTTCCCTTTGGAAGCCCTAAAATTATTTTCTCGTTCATGTTAATACCTAAAATAAATATTATATTTCAAATTATATAAAGTTTTGACAATGTTCAAAAAAAAAGAAAGAGTTAGTTGTGATAAGCTTCACAACTTTCCCTTGACAAAGCATGTTTGTGGACATGCATATGCTTAATTCCATTTTCAGTCACGATTTCATCAATTATCTTAACACCCTCATGAGAATGAGTGTGTTCTCCGTCGTTGTGGAAGTGATAATGTGAGTGTTCAGTGTGCTCAGTGTCAATTTTTTTAATTGAATCATCGAAATGCCTATCATAAAGCAATGCTGCATTTAATACAACCAAACATGATCCTGCATTGTGAACAATAGCTCCAGTTACAGGATTCAATAGGCCTAAAACAGAACAGACAATAGCTACTGCATTAATTGTCATTGACATTGCAATATTTATTTTAATAGTGAATAATGTGGAATTTGACAGTTTTTTAAGATATGGAATCTTGCCTATATCATCACCCAGAAGCGCAATGTCTGCCGCCTCAATTGCCACATCACTTCCAACTGATCCCATGGCTACACTAACATCAGCTGTTTTAAGTGCTGGCGCATCATTAACACCATCACCAATCATGCAGACCTTTTTACCTTCACTTTTGAGCTTTTCAATCCATGAAAGCTTTTCTTCAGGCAGCAAATTTCCATAGACTTTACCTATTCCAACTTGAGATGCAAAGTAATTAGCAGTTTCTGTGTTATCTCCCGTGAGCAATATGGTTTCAGTTCCCAAATCATGCAGGTTTTCTATCATGTCTTTGGAATCTTCACGTATCACATCAGACAATCCAACCAATCCAATAACTTCGCAATTTAATGCAACGATGATTGAAGCTTTACCCTCATGTTTTAATTTGCTTAACTGAGAGTTAACATTTACATCAATATTGTTTTCTGATAGGAATTTGGAGTTTCCAGCATATACCTGACCATAAGAGTTTTTACATGTAACCCCTTTTCCAGGATACATCTTAAAGTCTTGTGGTTCTTCAATATCAATTTGAGCTTCCTTTGCATTTTTTACAACAGCCTTAGCCAGAGGATGTTCGCTTAATTTCTCACATGACGCAACAACTTTAAGTAATTCCTCACTGGCCAAATCATCTTTCAGGGAGATAACATCAGAAACTTCTAAATTACCGTAAGTTAAGGTTCCAGTCTTATCGAATACTAAAGTATTTAAACCCCCAAGTGTCTCTAGCGCTTCACCGGATTTGATTAAAACACCATATTTTGTTGCTTGACCAATTGCCGCCATGATTGCAGTTGGTGTTGCCAAAATCAATGCGCATGGACAGAATACAACAAGAACTGTTACACCTCTTTCGATATTACCTGTTACAAGCCATGCAACAATTGCAATCAATAATGCAACTGGAACAAGCCATGTTGCCCACTTGTCAGCGATTCTTTGTGTAGGGGCTTGCTTTTCATCAGCTGCTTTTACGAGATCAATTAACTTTTGAAGTGATGAATTTTCACCCAAACTGGTAGCCTTAATGTCAATAGCACCATATAAATTCATGGTTCCACAGAATACCTCATCACCCACCTCCTTATCAATAGGCAAGGATTCGCCTGTCATGATTGATTGGTCAAGTGAAGAAGTACCACTTACAATCTCACCATCGACAGGCACGCTTTCACCTGGAAGAATTCTTAAAGTATCACCAATCTTTATTTCATCAACGGGAATTACTTCTTCAATCCCATTTGTTATTCTTCTTCCGGTCTGTGGAGTTAAATTAATTAAATTTCTCAAACCTTTTTTAGCCCTCTCAACAGTCCAATCTTCTAGGAGAGCCCCCAAGGCCATAATCCATGCGACTTCACCTGCTGCAAATATCTCACCAATTAAAAGTGATGCCACCATAGCTATTGCAATCAAAAGCGCAGATGAAATCCATTTTTCACGAATCAATCTTGTCATTGCCAGAAGCAACATTGGAATACCACTTATTATTACTGTTCCCCATGCAGGGTTCAGGTAAATGGGAGTATCTATTCCAAATATCATAAAAATAACTGCTATTAATAGAAAAATTCCTGAAATAATTGTCATTTTTAGTCCGAATAGGAAGTCAGTTATTTCATCAATCACACAAAACACCTCAAAGTATTACTTTTTTTGAATTTATTTAAATACTCAGTATTACTCAAAAATTTTTTAAAGGAGTTTGCCAAAATTTTGGAAAAACATTTAAAAAAATTAAATTCAGTAACTACCAACAGCCAAAAAGTATTACTTTTTTTGAGTTCATTTATATACTCAGTATTACTATTTATTATTTTGGACTAGGAAGTATATAAAAGTATTACTTTTTTTGAGTTCATTTATATAGTCAGTATTACTCAGAAAAAATTAGTGTAAATTATCTTTTATAATTTAAAATAAATTATTAAAACATTGATTTAATTTCAGTATGATTTAAAAATAGATTAATTGGCTAAAAAATTACAAATAACTCTCTTTTGCTTTGTTATCAAATCTATCACTAGCAAACAGTTTTTATCATAACAATAAATTATGCGAATTTTCAGGGCGCATGAAAAATAAACAATGGGAATAGAATTTGATTCTATTCATCTTCCTTTTGTTTGAAGTTTTGACACTCTTTAACATCCAATAAGAGATGTTCGTGAACTTTGCATACAATCTTGTATTTGTTTCTCAATTCCAAGTGTTCGCAATCATCACAAATCATCATCAACACCTCATTTCATTGCAAGGTCCATTATGCTAAACGGACCACCTTCTTTTCTAGGGGCTGGCGCACCCATTCCAAAAGCGGACTTGGCAAATTCCTTGTTCATCCTTTTTGAAACTTCACTGAATATCATTTTATAGGCAGTGCACTGAGGATCAACCGCTTGAGGTGTCTGATATGCCACTATCGCATTATATGGACATCCTCCCTCACAGTATTTTTTATGCCTGCATCTTTTGCAGTCCTCATCGACGAAATCTCTGAATTCCTGAAGTTTTGCCCATGCATCAGATGTTTTCAAATCATCAAAGCTTGGATTATCTGCAACATTTCCCAAGACATACTCAGGCATTCCAACAAATCTGTAACATGGATAGATTGAACCGTCTGATCCGACTGCCAGTGTGGTCCCAATGCAATCTGCAAAGGTGCAAAGGGTTCCTCTTCTCCTAAGTGAAGACTTGCAGATATGGTCCAGATCCATAATTGAAAACTTATCCAAGTCATAAAGGTACTTGTCTAGCCAGTCAACAAGGAGCTTTCCATGCTCTTCCTGGTCAAGTGCCCAAGGGTCTGCATTGTCCCCTCTAAGTGATGGAAGGGCGGCGTGAATCTTTAGACTCATTTTTTCTCCCTTAAAGAATTCATACAATTCATCTGAGAAATCCTTAGAGTAGTCAGTTACTGTCAAAACGAAGTTGATTATCAATCCTTTGCTTTTGGCTAGCTCGTATTTGCTCATTGTCTTGTCAAAGTAACCGTCTCCTCTCTGATAGTCATTGATTTCCTTTGGTCCGTCAATGCTTGTACTTACAACAACACCGTACTTTACAAACAGGTCAATGAGCTCTTCTGTTAAAAGCCAGATATTGCTTTGAAGGGAAAATCCCTCGAAATTATCCAATTTTGAAAGCCTATCCAAAGCATATTCATAAAAATCATAGCCTGCAAGAAGCGGTTCACCGCCATGGAATGTGAAGTGAACCTTATCATCTCTAAAATCATCCAGCCAATCAATAATCTGGTCGATGATTTCCAAATCCATCATCTCTTTTGTATTTTCTGAACCCCAACAATATTTGCATTTTGATGGACAATTTAGGGTCGGTATAATCATTACATGAAATGTCATTTTAACCGTAAACTTTGTTTAACTCATTTAACAATTGTTTTTTCTCATCAGGTTCCATATCTTCATTTACAAAGAAAACGTAACCGCATTCTTCACATTTAACCGCATTCATTTCTGCATGTGCCCTGTGGTTGTCAAGCAATCTCCTTAAAGCTATCTTATCTTTAGAACCACATTTTGGGCATGGCGCTAAAAGTTCCTCAAGTTTCATATTTTTCACCTACTATACTAGTATATTACATTTTTTATTAGAAAAAATTATTGATTAAAATTAATCAATAATTAAACTTTATCCAAAGCCTGATCCACATCAGCCAGAATATCTTCGATATCCTCAATGCCCACTGAAAATCTAATCAAATCAGGAGTCACACCAGTGGATAACTGCTGCTCTTCTGTCAGCTGAGAGTGAGTGGTTGATGCAGGATGAACAACAAGTGATTTTGCATCACCGATATTAGCTAAAAATGATAACAATTCCACATTCTCTATGAACTTCAAGGCACCGTCATAGCCTGCCTTAAGACCAAACGAAACAATTCCCCCATAACCTTTTTCAGCGTATTTTTTAGCAACTTCATGATTTGGAGAAGACTCCAAACCGGAATAGGTTACCCAAGCAACTTTAGGATGATCTTCCAGATGCTCTGCAACAGCCATTGCATTGGAAGCATGCCTTTCAATCCTCAAGCCTAATGTCTCAAGACCCTGTAAAAGTAAAAATGACCCGAATGGAGAAGGCACGGCACCGGTATCCCTTCCAACGACAGCACGGATTCTTGTTGTAAAAGCGGCACCCTTGAAAGTTTCACCGAATACCAAACCATTATAAGTATCATCAGGCTCTGAAAGGGTAGGGAATTTGCCGTTCATCCAATCAAAATCGCCTTTCTCAATGATAATTCCTCCAAGAGTGGTTCCATGACCTCCAATGTATTTAGTTGCAGATGATGAAATGATATCTGCACCATGGTCAAATGGGCGAACTGAACCGATACCTACAGTATTATCGGCAATCAATGGGATTCCATGTGAATGTGCAATTTCTGAAATCTTGTCAAAGTCAGGGATATCCAACTTCGGATTTCCAATAGATTCAACATATATTGCACGAGTTCTATCGTCAATGGCCTCTTCAAATTCATCGGGGGATTGCGAATCGACAAATGTTACACTACGGCCCAACTCCTCTAAAGTGTTTTCAAATAGCTCGTATGTTCCACCATACAAGTTATCCGCTGATACGATATTGTCTCCCACTTGAGTTAAGTTAATGATTGCATAAAAAATTGCTGACATTCCAGAAGCGGTTGCATATGCTGCAGTTCCGCCTTCAATGGCTGCCATTCTCTTTTCAAATGCTTCAGTAGTTGGATTTGTTAATCTTGTATAAATGTTTCCTCCTTCTTTAAGTGCAAATCTGTTTGCAGCTTGTTCAGGATTATCAAACACATAAGATGTAGTTTGATAAATCGGTGTTACCCTTGAGCCGGTTTCATCAACCTCTTCCTGACCAGCGTGCACACCAATTGTTGATATGTTCTTTTTGTTTTTAATTTCATACGCCATTTTATCACTAATTTTAATTATATTCTAAAATCCAAATAAATCTTGTGCATCCAGCATCACATCTACAATGTGCACCTCAAAAGGGCATCTGAGTTCACATTCCCCGCATGCAATGCATTCAGTTGCATCATATTTTAAGTTATTATAATGTTCCTGAACACTTGCAGGAACTTCATCATGATTTTTTGCAAGGTCAAACAATTTATTTATCATTGCTATGTCGATTCCTGAACTGCATGGCTGGCAATGCCCACAGTAAGTGCATTGACCTTTAAAAGAGTGTTTAGGTGCATTTTTCAATACTTCAGAATAATCCTTCTCTGCTTCACCAGCTTCGCAATACCTTAATGACTCCATAAGCTCGTCTACAGTTTTGACGCCTACAAAAATGCTTGAAACCCCTTTTTGCTCTAAAGCGTAATGTATGCATTGAACAGGAGTTAATGCAACTCCAAATGGGGAAGTTTCATCAGACAATAAATTTCCCCCAGCGAAACCTTTCATTACTGTTAGCGCAGTGCCGTTCTTTTCACACAACTCATAGATTTCTGCTCTTTGGGGATTGATGGAGGACAAATCATTATCAAAAGCATCTTCCTTTCTATACTCCTCAATGTCATCCATCGCTCCAAACATGTCATAAGCGGGATTGATTGAAAACATCAGAAGTTCAATTTCAGGGTTTTCTGCAGCTAAAAGCCCAATATCAGGGTTATGTGTACTTAATCCAATGTGAGCTATTGTCCCCTCACTTTTCAGCTTTCGGACATAATCCATAAATGGGCCGTTCATGATTTCATCATAATCCTCCAGCTGGTCCACATAATGAATCATTCCAAAGTCTAAAGTATCAATCTGAAAGCGTTCCATGAAGTCTTCAAAAGCAGAGATCACCTTGTCCATTTCACGGGTCCTTACATACTGCTCATTTTGCCAAGTTGAACCGATATGTCCCTGAATAATCCAATTGTCACGATTATCTTTTATAGCTTTGCCCAAATGGGAGCGGACATCGGGCTCACTCATCCAGCAGTCAACAAAGTTAATCCCATTATCTTCACAAGCTCTAATTAGCTCTTCAGTGTCTTCATAAGGCCTTTCAACTAAAAATTCGGCCCCGAATGCAATTTCCGATACCTCAATTCCAGTATTTCCCAACTTCCTATATATCATTAGCCAACCTCAAATATAATATTTATAAAAACAATTACTAATATTTATACGAACAAATCTAAAGATAATGATAAAGGTGAAAAAATGAATATTGCAATTATCGGAGCAACCGGGAAATTCGGAAGATTATTTACAGCCAAATTACTTTCAAATCCAAACTACCAGCTAACATTAATATCAAAATCCGCAAGCAGCATCTATGAAGACAGCCACAGAGTAACTGCAAAAAGCATTGATGCCACAAATCAAAAAGACCTCGAAAAGGCTTTGGAAGGACATGATTTGGTATACTGTGCCGTTTCAGGCGTGGATCAGCCAGTCATTGCCAGAAATCTTGTGGAATTAAACGCTAAAAGATTGATTTATATGACCGTTGTCGGAATCTATAACGAATTGGCTGAAGGCAACGGCGACGAATATAATGTGGATAATGAAAAAGAGCAGATTCCAAACAGAAATGCTGTCGACATCATTGAAAAAAGTGACTTGGACTACACAATACTCAGATGCGGTTATCTAATCCATGGCGACGAAGACGAGTATGTACTAACTAAAAAAGGCGAAGCCCCAAAAGGGTATATCTCCACAATGGCATCTGTTGAAAAGATAGCCTTGGAGATTATCGAAGACAACAAAAAGTACTCACGTGAAAGCATTTCAATTACAAAAGATATGAGTTAAATGTATACGAAGGAATTCATTTTAGAGGAAGTCAATGCCATAAGAGATGAGATTGGCCATGAAAAAGTAAACATTTCAATAGAAAAGCTTTACTTTGAAAACAATGAATTATGGATTGTTACTGAAGACCGTCCTGATAAATCAGCCATTATAGGAAAAGGAGGATGGGTGGTTGGAAAGCTTAAAGAGAAATTGGGCCTTTCCAGCATCCATGTTGAATCCTATGGCGATTTTTTAAACAAGGAATATAAGCTCAAGCTATCTAAAAAAACAGTTGATAATCTTGATTTGGATTCAGTTGGTGTTAAAAACCTTAACAAAATAATTGAAGACAAATTGGATAGCATCTACAGTTTTAATTTTGAAAGCTATTTCAGTGAAAACAAATTTGAGGAATCTGAAAATATAGAGGCTGTCGTTGCTCTTTCAGGCGGTGTTGACAGTAGCTTTTCATTGATTTTAGCTAAAAAACTAGGTTTCAATCCAATAGCCATTACAATTGATCCGGGAACAATTATCTTGCCGAACCAGTTCAAGAGAAACATTAAATCATTGACAGAATCATTAGATGTCAACCACGAATACATCAAAACAGATTACTCGGACATCATAAATGAATCATTTACCGGGAAACTTCATCCCTGCGGAAGATGTTCCAAAAATACATCCGAACTTGCTAAGCAATATGCAAAAGAAAGAGAAATTCCAATAATTATCTTCGGTGATATGCTTGCAACCGGCAGCCAATGCATAAATCTGCAAGATGATTCATTATATCGTTTGAACCTTCCAGCAAGTTTAAGCGTTGGCAAACAAGAGATAAAATCCTTAATCAGAAACTATAATTTAAGCGAGTTTAAAGGATTCGGCTGTCCGCTGTTGTATGAAGTACACAGGAAATTCCCGCATATGAAGAAATTTTCAATACAGAGAATTCTAAGGGAAACCCGTTCAGGTGCACTTGAACCCGGCGAGGCACTGGATTTGATTTGGAGTTTTTATAAAACAGATTGAATCCAAAAATTTAAATAATTACTAATGAGAAGTAGATAATATGATGCACAAAATTTGTCCAAGATGCGGATCTAAAAATGTCAAATGGATTATTCCACAGAATTGGTCACAATGGGTATGTTACGATTGTGAATATACTGGACCGATAATAGAAGGAAACCAGGACCTGGCTGATGAAATCCGCGAAAATTATTTAGAATCTAAAAAAGAAGAAGAATAGCTTATTTTAACTTTTTAAACAGTTAATGATTAGGTAATGAGATATTAGGATCTGAGCATTACTTATCAATCACTGATGAACAATCATTAATAAGCTTCCTAGTATCCCCACCAATCACGTTTCAATAATCAATGATTATATCAACAATAACAATATTGTTTCTAGAAGTATATAAAGTTTAGGTATACCTAAATAAATTTTAAAATAAAAAAATATAAGGAACGATTAAATTCCTTTTTTCTCGAATTCCTCATTTAAGAAATTTTTAATATTGTACCTGGCCTCTTCAACCATTTCAGGAGCAGGACCTCCTGGAACGGCTCTGATTTTAACGTTTTCAGCAGGATTTAAAGCTCTTTGAATTAAACCGTCATCCAAGTTCAATTCTTCAAAGCCCAATTCAGAAGCAATGTCATCAATGAATTTGGAGGTAATGTCCTCTTCAACCATTTCATTTGCAGTGGCTTCATTGACAATTCTTCCAACGATTTTATGAGCTGTTCTGAATGGGATTTGCTTTTCACGGACCATGATGTCTGCAAGGTCAGTTGCGGTTGCAAAGTTTTTGCCTGCAAGTTCAGCACACCTATCAACCTTAAACTCAACAGACAACATCATTTTTGTAACGATTGACAATGTTTCACTGGTCACCTTTACCGCATTCCATAAATGAGGAGTTATTTCCTGCAAATCCCTATTATAAGTATATGGAATAGCTTTAAGAATTGTTAGAATAGTTATCAGCTCACCAGTTGCAATGCTGGTTTTGCCTCTTGCGAGCTCTGCTACATCAGGGTTTTTCTTTTGCGGCATAATAGAAGAGGTTGATGAATATTCGTCTGCCATTTCAATAACGCCAAACTCATAAGTGCTCCATAATACCAACTCTTCACAGATTTTTGCAAGAGTTGATGATAGGGACACTAAATCAAAGACTGTTTCTGTGATAAAATCACGTGCTGAAACTCCATCCATAGAGTTTTCCAAATATGCATCAAAACCCAGCAGATTAGTGGTTAATTGCCTATTGATTGGAAAACTAGTGGTTGCCATGGCCGCTGAACCTAACGGGTTTAAATTGACACGTTTATAAGTATCCGCCAAACGTTCATAATCCCTTTTAAGAGCTTGAACATGAGCCATCAAATGATGGGCTATTGTAATTGGCTGGGCATGTTGTAAGTGAGTGAAACCTATGAAAATATCGTCCAAATGCTCACCCGCCATTTCAACTAATCCCTCCATAAATTCCAGAATGCCAATTTGTATATCCTCAATCATCTCGCGAAGAACCAATCTAACGTCACATGCAACCTGGTCATTACGGGATTTTGCGGTATGCATAAAACCAGCTTCAGGACCAATTTTGGAGGTTACATAATTTTCTATTGCCATATGCACGTCCTCAACAGAAGGATCAAACACCAGAGCTTCGTAACCCTCTTCCTTAAGACAATCCAAAGCGCATAAAATCTTATCTGCAATTCCCTCATCGATTATTCCTTCATGTTTCAACATTGAAGTGTGCGCAAAATTAGTTTTGATGTCAGCTTCAAAAAGAAGCATATCAGCTTCAAGAGATGAAGTGTATTCAGCTGCTTCATCAGTCATTCCAGTCTTAAAACGACCATTTCTAATATTATCCAAAGAAATCCCTTCTTAAAAATAATTTAAAAATAAAAATAAATAAAAAAAGAAATTAAGATTTGAAAAATCTTATTTTTTCATTTCGGTGTATCCGCATTTACCGCATGCAAACCTGTCACCATGGTCAGCCATGAATACACCTTCACCACAACGAGGACAAATTGGGTTTTTCCTTTCAATTTTGTCTCCATCTACTTTGTATAAATCAGATTTTCTTACCATTCAAATCACCTATTCTTCTGCATCTGCTTCTTCTTCAGCAGGTTCTTCTTCAGGTTCTGCATTTTTAGCTAAAATATGTTCAGCTTCAATGTATTTTAAATCATCGACTGTGTCATAGACTTTAGCATAACCTAATGCTCTAGGTTCACCGTAGTGTGGTTGTACATTGTCGACTACGATTAAATCTTTTTGTGTATTTAATAAAGCAACTAATTTTGATTTAATATCTAAAACTTTAGGAGTTGCTTCACCATCATAATCAACATAAAATTTAATTTCTTTTCTGTTAAATAATTTATTTTCTTTTTCTTCGATAAATTCGATTTCCATGATTAAACCTCAATTTAATTTATTCTTTAATAAATCCGTCAATAAGCTTTTGAGCTTTATCTTTTAAATCAGATGCCTTTAAAAGCACCAATCCTTCATTTGGCTGACCATACAAAATGGTAGTTTCAGGATTTGTCATAATGATGCAAGGAAGAACTGCAAGATCTTCTTCCCCTAATACTTCAATTACATAACATTCGCCAGTGTTAGATAATTCAAGAGCTTGGCCTATGGTTTCCCATAGATCATCTGTAATGCATCCTGCAGGATTATCTGCTTTTAAAATATGATCTGCACGTATAACGTCATGAGTATGATTTTTTCTTTGAATTAAGTTATCAATAATACCAATATTTGGATATAATTCATATTTAGTAAGATTTGAGAAAGTCTCATCACCTACAGAAATTAAAAACTCAGAAGATTTTATATCATCAATCGCATCTTCAAAGTCAGGATATAATTTGCCTAACGGTTTTTTAAGCTCAGCTATTATATCTTTATTTAATTCTGCATCTAATCTTAACACAAAAAACCCTCTATCTTACTCTTAAACAATATTCTCCCGGAATTTCAATATTCAATTCACGAGCTAATTCAGATTCTTCCGGATCTGTAATAATCAAAAGACCACTCCAGTTATCAGAAGTTGGACTTCCGCAACTAGGGCATTGATCTTTATCTGAAATCATTTTACAAACTGTACATGCTTTCATTGTTTACCCTTCTTACCTTTTTCTTTAGCTTCTTCAATCCATTCGAATCTACCTAAATTGGATTGTCTCATAGTAAGAGGAATCTTTGAATTCCTATTATTCTCAATATTATTAGTAGATTCATCTTTAATTGAAACACTAACTGCTCTAGCTCTTACTAAGTCGCCTTCATCCAAGGTTTTATTAGATTCCTTTGCAATTAATGCTCCTCTTTTAGCATCATAACTAATATAATCATCAGTTACTTGAGAAACATGTATTAGACCGTCCATAGGTCCGATTCTTACAAAAGCACCATAATCAACAATATCAATTACTTCACCATCAAATATTTCATGTTGTTCAGGTTTAAAGAATATTGCTTCAAATACAACATTGTGATATGAAGCTCCATCACCCATAATGAGTCTACCTTCACTAATTTCATCAATATCGTTGACACAGATAAGTAAACCTAGTTTTTTATCTAAACGACCCTCATAAGTTTCGTTTAAAGTTTCGATAGCGACTTCTTCAAGAGGTTTTTCAAATTTGTAAGGTGGAATTCTTACAGTATCCTCAATTTTTGTTTTATAATACAAAATAATCCCTCATTTAATTAATAAGTTTAATTAATATTATATTTTTCCTTCAACAGCAATATATTTTTTTTGCCTCAAATATGCAACAGTTATTCCTTTGTTTTTTGCACGATTTTTTAATTCAATATCATTTGTAGCTAAAACTTCTGAAACTCTAAGTAACGCATCATCCACAGTTTCATTTTCCAATAATGAAATATCCTTTATTTCAATTTTTGAAGAATTAGCTAACTTCAAAGCCAAATTTGCATTTAACCTTGTTTTTCCTTTATTATTTTTTTTCAAACCCTTCAATTCATTGATAACAAAGCTTGGAGTAGTTAATTTATAAGAAGGTAATAATTTTTCAAGTTCAGCGATAATATCCACATTGAACTGAAAAGGAACCATAAAAAAATTGGTATCTATTACAACTTCTTTAGAGTCCATTATTTGCCCTCTATTTAATAATACCGTAACCTATTAATCTCCAACGAGCTCCAACTCTACGACTTAAAGCAACCCTATCGCCTGCACTTGCACAAACAGGCAACTTAAGAGTAACATCAACATTATTCTTTTTAGCTGCTGTGACAACACCAATAGTTGTTGTAGTGCCACAATTTATCATAAGTGGCTCTTTTATCTTGATTGGAGCGACATCACGTTCTTCCTTAGTACCTACAACACGGTCAAGTAGATTAGCTTCCATACTAAAAGCATCTAAAACCTCAGGCAATGTATCTTCTTCACCGGCAACAGTACCGGATAAAGAATCTGACTTAGTTAAAGATGGATCTAGTTTAGTTGCAATACCGACAAGTCCACCAGGACCAATCTCTTCAACTTGTTCCCCATTAGCTTCAAGGCCGATAATTTCAGATTTCAAAGTGATTCTTTCACCATTATTGGAAGGACCTGGCCTTATTTCAATGGTATCTCCAAGTTTGAAGGTACCCTGAACTAAAGTTCCGCCAATAACTCCTCCTTTAATTTTATCGGCACCAGAACCCGGTTTATTGATATCAAATGACCTTGCTACATGCATCAATGCAGTATCATCAATATTCCTTTCTGGAGGTTGAATTTGTTTAAGCATTGTTTCGATTAATATATCTACATTAGCACCCTGTTGAGCAGATACTGGTATTATTAAAGCATCTTCAGCACAAGTACCTTTAACAAATTCTCTTATTTCATTATAACTTTCAATAGCTCTTTCTTTTGAAACAATATCAATTTTATTTTGAACTACTATAACATCCTTAACGCCAATAACATCGAGCGCCATAAGATGTTCTTTAGTTTGTGGTTGTGGACAAGACTCATTTGCAGCAATTACTAACACTGCACCATCCATAATTGCAGCACCAGATAACATAGTTGCCATAAGAGTTTCGTGACCCGGAGCATCAACAAAAGATACTTTCCTAATTAATTCAGTTTCACTCCCACAGATTTCACAGGTTTCAGAAGTAGTATAGCATTCGGGTTCATCGCAGTTAGGACATTTCCTAAATTCAATGTCCGCATAACCCAAACGAATTGAAATACCTCTTTTTGTTTCCTCACTGTGAGTATCAGTCCATATTCCTGATAATGCTTTAGTAAGAGTAGTCTTACCATGGTCTACATGACCAACTAAACCTATGTTAACATCTGACTGTACGTTCACAGATAACCACCTTTTTAATAATTTTATTAACTTAAAGTAAAATGAGAAAAATAGTTAAACTATTCTTCCTCTTCTTCACCAGCACCAAGAATATCAGCTATTGATTTGCTTCCAGCTTTTGTAACTACAGTGTTGATTTGTACAATATCTTCAGCAATAGTGTTTCCTCTTACGGTTTTTCTCCTTTTAACACCATCTGCTTTAGGATGATAACCAATACCACCAGTTAATAAACTTTTAATTCTTCTAGTACCGGAAACATCTTTTTTCATAGTAAAACCGTTTTTATCACTACCACCAGTAATTTTTAAAGTGTAACCGTCTAAACCAACAATTCCACCATCAAATTCATCACCGATGACTAATCCGTTTAAGGCTTTAGTTTCATCGAGTTCAACTTGATAAGATTCAGCTTTTTCAGACACAACTACTTTGAATGCCATGGTATTCCTCCTTAATTTTTTTAACCCAATTTATTATTCAAAAAGACCAAATTTACCCCAATCTGGATCTTGTTTACGTTTAATCTCTAAAAATTCATATAAAGTTTCAAATTCATCTTCTGTTAATTTATCCTTAAATTCTCTTTCAATGAACTTATAATGCTTTTCAGGCACATCAATGTACAATTCATCTCCTTCATCGAAATGTTTACCTACAATAGCATCTTTAATAGCCATAGCAACCCTCTGACCTCTGGAAATATCAGGTAAAGTTTCACCTTTATCTTCCATACTTGCTATTACACCAACATATTCTCCGTTTTTATTGATTAATGTTTGGCCTTGTTTGATTGTACCGCTAATGGATTCGATTCCAACAATGGCCGGTTTGCTTTGACGGAAAACAAGTTTTGGTAAAGCCATGAATTTTGCAGGCTTGATAATGGCATCGTAAAATGCTTTCTTCTTAGCTTGTTCAATTTCATCAATCCAAGCTTGATAATCCTCAATAATCTGATAAATCACATCGCCTTTAAAGAGCTTAACATCGGAATTATTAAGGTCATCTAAGGAATTAGGATGAACATCAACATTAAAAGCAATGATTGCACCATGTGCATCATTTTCATTTAAAGCAATGGATGAATTAATGATATCCCTACGATTCACATCACCAATATTTGCTTCACGAATAGGAATTTCCAATTCTCTCAATAATTTGACAATAGCCTCAAGAGAACCTAATGTATCGGCTTTAACTAAAATTCCTTCATCTTCAGTGGATATTGTGATATCTTCAATTTCCTTCAAGATTTCTTCTTCAACATTCTCATCATCACTTAAAACCCTAAGCGGTGAACCGGAAACAACATCATCTAAATTAGGAGCTGCAACCTTAATACCTGCAGCTGCGACAACTTCATCAAATTTCTGAAATTTCTTTTTAGAATCTCTCATTTCTTCGAGAGGAAGCGGTCTTAAAATAGATCTGATTTTTGTTGTTAAAACTTCATTTGAAGAAGTCATTAAAGCTATTTCATCATTAGTTCGCAAAACACCATCATAAATAATGCTATCAATTGTAAGACCTAATCCTACTTCTTCCTTAATTTCCAGTACAGTACCTTTAGCAGGAGCATCCTCATTAATTTCTAGCTGTTCAGTTAAATATTCCTGAGCTAAACCTAAAAGCATGGCTAGAACTTCAATAATTCCTTCACCAGATTTCGCGCTGATAGGAATGATGGTAATTTGTGAAGCGAAGTCGCTTACCCTATCAAACCTTTCAGATTGGAAACCTTCCTTGTGGAGTGTACCTACAATTTCATAAACCTTAAGGTCCAATTCTTGTTGAACACTTGGAGCTTGCTTTGAAAAAGATTCCTTAAAGGAAGCGCCCTCATGTGTTTCCCAACCAAAAATCATGTCGATCTTGTTAGCTACCACAATGAAAGGAGTCTTATACATCTTAAGAATATTTAACGCTTCAAAGGTTTGCGGCTTAAAGCCTTCATTAACGTCCAAAATCAATACTGCCAAATCTGCTAAAGCCCCACCACGTTTTCTTAAGCTAGTGAAAGCGGCGTGACCTGGAGTATCAATAAAGAACAATCCTGGAATTAAATCTTTGATAGTTAATCTTGATATGAAGTTTCCACAGATTTCTTCAATAGTATCGTTTGGGATTTCTGTAGCACCGATATGTTGGGTAATACCTCCAGCTTCCCTATCCGCTATGGTACTGCCCCTAATATAATCTAGCAACGTTGTTTTTCCATGGTCTACATGACCTAAAACCGATACGATTGGGGATCTGATTTTCATAGTATCTTTTTATTATAATAAATTCCTAATTTTAAATCTATTCGTAAATTAAATCATTGTCAACGATTTTGTAATCGCAAATTTCATCTTCATTAAAGAAAAGAGCAATTTCTCTTTCTGCAGATTCAGGAGCATCTGAAGCATGAATAATATTTCTTCCTGTATTCATACCGAAATCTCCTCTGATAGTTCCAAGATCTGCTTCTAAAGGATTGGTTGCACCAACTAATTTCCTGATAGTAGTAATGGCTTCTTCCCCTTCAATTACCATAGCTAATGATGGTGATGAAGTGATGTATTCTACTAAACTTGGGAAAAATGGTTTTTCAGCGTGTTCCCCATAATGAGTTTTTGCTAAATCTTCATCAATCTGAATTAATTTACAAGCAACGATTTGAAGACCTTTTTCTTCAAAACGAGATAATATTTTACCCATAAGACGTCTTTGAACAGCGTCTGGTTTCATCATTACAAAACTTTTTTGAATCATTCTTTAACCCATTTAACTTTTCTTGGAACTCTTCCGAGTTTAATCATATTTTTTTCACATTTACTGCTACAAAAGAAATATATTGATCCATCTTTTTTAACGTACATTTTTCCTGTACCTTCTTCAATTTCTTTACTACAGAATGAACAAGTTCTCATGTTGTTACACCTTCTTATGGAGTCTTAATTTCCTTAGCTTCTCTAATTGTATCAAGTAACATTAAGATGTCGCCTTCCCTTACAGGACCCATAATGTTTCTTGTTAAAATTCTTCCTTTATCTCTACCATCGAGGATTCTGCATTTAATCTGCATTACCTCACCAGTCATACCAGTTCTTTTTAAAACTTCAATGACTTCAGCAGGAGTTCCTTCTTCCATGTTATCACCGTGAATTCATTAAAAGAATTTATCTATTCTTTTAACTCTGCAACTTTTTCAACGATATCAGCAACAGCAGCTTCAGCATCACCAGCATCAACAATACATGCAGATGCGGTACCTACGGTTAAACCAGCAGCTCCACCAACTTGTTCTTTGGTAGGTAAGTATACGTAAGGAATTTCTTTTTCATCAGCTAATACAGGAATGTGTGCAACGATTTCAGCAGGATCAACATCTTCTGCGATAACAACTAATGCTGCATCTCCTCTTTCGATGAATTTGGTTACTTCGTTAGTACCTTTTGCTACTTTACCAGTAGATTGTGCGGTTTCTAATGCTTCTTCAGCTTGTTTAGCTAATTCTTCAGGTGTGTCAAATTTTACATAAATGTTTGCCATAAAATATACCTCCTTTTTCATCTGGCTATGCCATCCATCGGCAGATATTATAATTCTTTTGAATCATAATATAATGTAATTATATATAGTTATATTATTTTTTAACTATAGAAATTACTCAAATTATTCAATAAATGAATAATTTAATATAGTTTTTAATAATACTAATTCTTGAATAATTCATATATCACTAAATATAATCCCGAATAAAAAAACAAGAGGGATTAGACTTTCAATACAAATACTTCTGAATTTCATATAATTTTTAGCAAAACTAAAAATAAAAATTTAGTAATTAATGAAATAATTCTAGAGAACTAGACAATAATAAATTAGTTCGCATAGTATATAAATGTTTTTAAAAATAGGTTAAAATAAGAAATATCAGAACAAAAATAAGAAAATAATTTACAAAAAGTGTAAAAGAGATAGTAATAAATTACTATCTATGCATAATCAACAAATCTATTTGATTGCTAATTTTACATCTTCAGCTTTTACAGTTTTTCTACCAGCGTGACGAGCAAATCCTACAGCTTTTGCAGCGATTTCATTACCGTAGTCTTCGATAGCTTCGGTTAATGCAATTTTTGCGTCATCACTTACTCTTTGTGCACCAGCATTTTTTAAGATTCTTCCTACAGGAGCAATTGGTAATTCACTCATAAATTTCACCTCATTATTTTGTTAATAAATAATTTTAATTTGCTTATATATAAATATATTGGTTTAATAGTGTTAAATTTAGAAGATTTCACCACTATAAAGCAAATTATTATAACCTAAAAGGTGCAAGTATTATCTTTGGAAATGTTTTTACTACAATAGTTTAATTAAAAAAAGTGTTAATTTAGTTTGAAATATTGAAAAATGAAAAGAAAAATTGAAAATAAATAATAAAAATAAGATTTAGAAAAAGCCAATCTTATTTATTCATGAGTATTTCCCTTAAAGTGTCAATATCTGCGTCCACCTGTGTTGGTTGAGTACAAGCGTCAATAGCAGTGTTTGGATCTTTAAGCAAATGACCAGTAACAACACATGTTATGGTTTCACCCTTATCTATGACACCTTCAGCCACAAGCTTTTTAAGACCTGCAATTGAAGCTGCAGAAGCAGGCTCAACACCGATACCCTCAGTTCTTGCAAGTAACTTTTGGGCGTCCAAGATCTCATCATCGGTTACTGTTTCGGAATATCCATCTGAATCATAAATTGCATTCAATGCTTTAATATCGCTTACAGGAGCGCCAATACGGATTGCAGTAGCAATGGTTTCCGGATTTTCAACAGGCACAACCCTTTTATCTCCTTTTTTAAATGCATTTGTGACAGGGCATGCGCCTTCTGCCTGAATACCTGTCATCATCGGCAAATCTTCAATAAATCCTGCATCATGAAACTCCTTTACACCTTTCCAGATTGCAGAAATGTTTCCTGCATTGCCCACAGGCAAAACAATTCTATCAGGAGCTTGCCATCCCAAATCACGGACAATCTCATAACCGATTGTCTTTTGTCCTTCCAACCTGTATGGATTTATGGAATTCAATAAATAAAGATGTTTTTCCAATGCAAGAGCAGTCATCGCTTCTAAAGCTTCATCAAAGTTTCCATTGATGGACATTACTTCAGCACCATGGAACATTGCCTGGGCCAATTTTCCCAATGCGACTTTTCCTGAAGGTAAAAATACGATGCATCTTAAACCGGCGCGAGCGGCATAAGCAGATAATGAAGCGGAAGTGTTTCCAGTAGAGGCACAACCAACAGTGTGAACACCCAATTCCATAGCTTTGGTCATTCCAACAGTCATTCCCCTGTCCTTAAAACTGCCGGTTGGATTAGAGCCTTCCACCTTAACATAGAGGTTTACGCCTAGCTCCTCTCCTAACTTGTCGCATTTGCAGAATGGAGTTCCACCTTCATCAAGAGAAACAATCTTATTCTCATCGACTGGAATGCATTCCTTAAATTTCCATAAATTATCTCTTCTACCGTCAAATGTATCTTTAGAAACATCAATTTCATTGACGAGCTCAAGTACTGATTCACACTTTTCACATGTGTAGATTACTTCATCGTCATCATATTCTTGTCCACATGAAACACATCTTATCATAAAATCACAATATTATTTTTTAAATTATTTATTTGAACCACCTCACCTTATGAAGGCGAGGATTCCTAGATTTTTCTTCACTTAATGGGACAATTAAGTATTTTTCTAGGCAAACCCCGATGAACCAGCGGTTTAACAATTAATTAAAATCAATACTATTTTTAATTTATTGA